>JADGGV010000150.1 GCA_019689775.1 Gemmatimonadota bacterium | reverse complement strand
GGGGGGGGGGGGGCGCCGCCCCCCCCCCGGCGGGGGGGGGGGGGGGGCCCCCCCCCCCGTCGGCGTCAGATGTCGGACCGATGCGCGGAGGGCCCGTGGGTCCCCCACGGCACGGGGGCGTGACGACCGCGCCTGGCCGCGATGCCGCACGAAGCGGCCAACCTCGAACTTCACCGAACGACGATGCGACGCCCGTTGCTCCTCGCCCTCCTCGCCCTCCTCCCCGCCTGCGCGCCGAATCAGCCGTCGGCGCCGCAGGGCTCGGCGCCGCCGCCCGGCGCGGATGCGTTCCTCGACGACCTCGAGCGCCGCACATTCGCGTTCTTCTGGGAGCTGGCGAACCCCGACAACGGGCTGATCCCGGACCGCGCGCCGGGGGAGTCGTTCTCCAGCATCGCAGCGGTCGGCTTCGCGTTGACCGCGTACCCGATCGGCGTCGAGCGCGGCTACGTCACCCGCCAGGCGGCGGCCGACCGCACGCTCACGACGCTGCGCTTCTTCTGGCGCGCGCCGCACGGGCCCGAGCCGGACGCCACCGGCTACAAGGGCTTCTACTACCACTTCCTGGACATGCGCACCGGGAAGCGCTTCGAGACGGTCGAGCTGTCCACGATTGACACGTCGCTGCTCCTGGCCGGCGTGCTCGCGGCGCAGCAGTACTTCGATGGCGACGACGCCGTCGAGACCGAGATCCGCGCGCTCGCGGACTCGCTCTACCGGCGCGCCGACTGGACGTGGATGCAGCCGCGGCCGCCGCTCGTCTCCATGGGCTGGACGCCGGAGCACGGCCAGCACGACTGGGACTGGCACGGCCTGAACGAGGCGATGATCCTCTACGTGCTCGCGCTCGGCTCGCCGACGCACCCGATCGAGCCGGCGGCGTGGCCCGCCTACACCGCGACGTACCGGTGGGGCACGTGGTTCGGCCAGGAGCACGTCGGCTTCGGGCCGCTCTTCGGCCACCAGTACTCGTTCCTCTGGATCGACCCGCGCGGGCTCCAGGACGACTACCTGCGCGGCCGCGGCATCGACTACTTCGAGAACTCCCGCCGCGCCACGCTCGGCCAGCGCGGCTACGCCATCGCCAACCCGGGCGGTTGGGTGGGCTACGGCGCCGACATCTGGGGGCTGTCCGCGTGCGACGGCCCGGCCGACGGCGACTTCACCATTGCCGGGGCGCGACGCCACTTCTTCACGTACGCCGCCCGCGCCTCCAGCTTCACCGAGGTCCGCGACGACGGCACGATCTGCCCGACCGCCGCCGGCAGCTCGATGCCGTTCACGCCGGCCGAGTCGATCCGCGCGCTCATGGCCATGAAGGAACGGTTCGGCGACGACGTCTACTCCCGCTACGGCTTCGTGGACGCGTTCAACGAGACGTTCACGGCGACGCCGAAGATGGGGAAGGTCGTGCCCGGGAAGGGGTGGTTCGACACGCAGTACCTCGGCATCGACCAGGGTCCGCTCCTCGGCATGGTCGAGAACTATCGCACCGGGCTGATCTGGAGGCTGATGCGCCGCAACCCCTACATCCGCCGCGGCCTGGAGCGCGCCGGCTTCACCGCCGCCTGGCTGGACGGTTCGGCGGAGCAGTGATGCGCAGCCCGGTACGCTCGCGGCTGTCCCCGGCCCTGCGGCACCGGGCCGCGCCCCCGACCGCACGCACGGTCGCAGGCCCGGTCGCGCGCCCGCCCGCGTCCCCAGCCCAGCCACACCGGGCCGCGAGCCCGGTC
The DNA here is from genome assembly GCA_019689775.1 of Gemmatimonadota bacterium. Lineage (GTDB taxonomy): Bacteria > Gemmatimonadota > Gemmatimonadetes > Longimicrobiales > RSA9 > JADGGV01. Next base: position 6,600 of record JADGGV010000150.1, on the reverse strand, counting down.
CCATGCACGATCGCCGTCCCGCTCGCGCCGTTCCGCCACGCGCGCTGCGGCGCCCGGCCACGCCGCGCCGCCGCGGGCGCGCTCGCCGCCCTCGTCGCCTGCGGGCTGTCGGCCTGCCGCACCGGCCGGGACGGCGGCCAGGTGACGCTGCGCTTCTGGGGGATGGGGCGCGAGGGCGAGGTCGTCGGGCAGCTCGTGTCGGAGTTCGAGCGGGAGAATCCGGGGATCCGGGTGCGCGTGCAGCAGATCCCGTGGACGGCGGCGCACGAGAAGCTGCTCACGGCGCACGTGGGCGAGGCGACGCCGGACGTCGCGCAGCTCGGCAACACCTGGGTCCCGGAGTTCGCCGCGCTGGACGCGCTGCGTCCGCTCGACGGCCACGTCCGCGGCTCCGCGGTCGTGACGCCGGATGGCTTCTTCCGCGGCATCTGGGACACGAACGTCGTGGACGGGCGCGTGTACGGCATCCCGTGGTACGTCGACACGCGCGTCCTCTTCTATCGCACGGACCTGCTGAAGCAGGCCGGCTACGACGCGATCCCCGGCGACTGGGCGGGCTGGCTGGAGGCGATGCGGCGCGTGAAGGCGGTCGTCGGCCCCGGCCGCTATGCGATCCTGCTGCCGACGAACGAGTGGGCGCAGCCGGTCGTGCTCGGGATGCAGGCGGGCTCGCCGCTGCTGAGGGATGGCGGGCGCTGGTCGGCGCTCGCGGAGCCGGCGTTCGCGAGGGGCTTCGACTTCTACGTCGCCCTGTTCCGCGATGGGCTGGCCCCGGCGCTCGGCCAGACGGAGATCTCGAACATCTTCCAGGAGTTCGCGCGCGGCTTCTTCGCGATGTACATCACCGGGCCGTGGAACGTGGGCGAGATGAGGAACCGCCTTCCGCCGGACATGCAGGGGAAGTGGGCGACGGCGCCGTTGCCCGGTCCGACCGGCGCGGCCTCGGGCACGTCCCTGGCCGGCGGCTCGAGCCTGGTGATCTTCCGCCGCTCGGCGCATCCGGCGGAGGCGTGGCGGCTCGTCGAGTTCCTGTCCCGCCCCGACGTGCAGCTCCGCTTCACGCGCCTGACCGGCGACCTCCCCGCACGCACCGAGGCCTGGCGCGACACGTCGCTCCTCGGCAACCGCCACATGCGCGCGTTCTACGAGCAGCTCCAGCGTGTGCGCCCGCTGCCGAAGGTGCCGGAGATCGAGCTGATCGTGCAGCGGGTCGCGGCGGCGGCGGAGCGGGCGGTCCGCGGGAACGAGCCGACCGCGCGGGCGCTGTCGCGGCTCGACGGCGAGGTGAACCAGATCCTCGAGAAGCGCCGCTGGATGCTGGCGCGGCGGGCCGCGCGCGCGGGCGCGGCGACGGGAGGCGGCCGGTGACGCTCGTCGGCTCGCGCGACGAGCGGGACGCCGGGGTCGTCCTCGCGCCCGAGCGACCGGCGCCGCGGGTGCCGCGCCTGCCGGTGCGCCCGGAGCACGCCCGCGCCGCCTGGCTCTTCCTCCTCCCCGCCCTGCTGCTGATCGGGATCTTCTTCTTCCTGCCGATCGCCGCCGCGTTCCTGCTCAGCTTCACGGACTTCGACATCTACGCCATGGGCGACGTCGCGAACGCCCGCTTCGTCGGCTTCGGCAACTACGCGCGGCTGCTCGCGGAGCCCGACTTCTGGCTCGCGCTGCGCAACACGTTCTACTTCGCCGCGGTGAGCGGCCCGCTCGCCGTCGGCGTCTCGCTGGGCGCGGCGCTCCTCGTCAACGCCCGCGCGACGCGCTTCAAGGCGTTCTTCCGCACGGTCTACTTCGCGCCGTTCGTGACCACGCTCGTCGCCGTGGCGATCGTCTGGCGCTACCTCTACCACCCGCGCTACGGTCTGCTGAACTACGGCCTCCAGGCGCTCGGCTTCCAGCCGATCGACTGGCTCGGCAACCCCCGCTGGGCGATGCCCGCCATCATCCTGATGGCCGTCTGGAAGAACTTCGGCTACAACATGCTCATCCTGATCGCCGGGCTTCAGAACATCCCCGGCGAGCTGTACGAGGCCGCCGAGCTGGACGGCGCCGGGCCCGTCCGCCGCTTCTGGCACATCACGCTGCCGATGCTCGCGCCGACGCTCCTCTTCGTCGCCGTCATCACCATGATCGGCTTCCTCCAGGTCTTCGCCGAGCCGTACGTCATGACCGCCGGCGGCCCGCTCCGCGCCACCACGACCATGGTGCTCTACATGTACGAGGAGGGCTTCCGCTGGTGGCGCATGGGCTACGCCGCCGCCATCGCGTTCGTCCTCTTCCTCGTGATCCTCGGCGCCACGGTTCTCCAGCTCCGGCTCGGCCGGGAGCGCGCGCGATGAGGCGACGCTGGCTCGGCCGCGCGCTCCTCTACGCCGCGCTCCTCGCCGGCGCGGCGCTCGCGCTGCTGCCGATGCTGTGGATGGTCTCGGCGTCGCTCATGCCCACGGGCGAGGCCAGCACGTACCCGCCGCGGCTGCTCCCGCGCGCCGTCACGCTCGAGCACTACCGCGACCTCTTCACGCGCCTCGAGCTCGGCCGCGCGTTCCTCAACAGCGCCATCGTCTCCGTCTCGGTGACGCTGCTCTCGATCCTCGTCAACTCGATGGCCGGCTACGCGCTCGCGAAGTTCCGCTTCCGCGGCCGCGACCGGCTCTTCGCGCTGCTGTCGGCGGGCCTCGTCGTCCCGGTCCAGGTGTCGATGCTCCCGCTCTTCCTGCTGTTCAAGGAGCTACACCTCGTCAACACGTACTGGGCGGTCATCATCCCCGGGATGTCGAGCATCTTCGGCATCTTCCTCATCCGCCAGTACGTGCTCGCGCTCCCGGACGACCTCCTCGACGCCGCCCGCATCGACGGCGCCGGCGAGTTCCGCATCTACCGGTCGGTCGTGCTCCCCGTGATCACGCCGATCCTGGCGACGTTCGCGATCTTCACGTTCCTGAGCACGTGGAACGACTTCATGTGGCCGCTCATCGTGCTGAGCGACGGCTCGATGTACACGCTCCCCGTCGCCCTCGCGAACCTGGTCGGCGAGCACGTGCAGGACACGGAGCTGATGATGGCCGGGTCGGTGCTCACCGTGCTCCCGGTGCTGCTCACGTTCCTGTTCCTCCAGCGGTACTACATCCAGGGGCTCACCGCAGGAAGCCTGAAGGGATGACCGTCCACGTGCCCGCCTGCGTTTTCCCGTATTCCGTAGACGTGAACGGGCCCGTAAACGTGAACGGGCCCGACCCCGTTCCCGTCCACGCGAGGCCGGCCACGCAGACGCCGGCGTCCACGGCGCACGGGTGCGGGGTGCGCGTGTCCGGGGCGCGGCGCGTGACGGCGCCGCGCACGCCCGCCCGCGCCGCCCCGCTGGCCCTCGCCGCGCTCCTCGCCACCGCGCCGCTCGCCGCGCAGGGCCCGACCCGCGTCATCGACGATTTCCGCGACGTCGCCGCCTGGAGCGCGCACCCCTCCGACGGCGTCACGCTCCGCATCACGGCGGACTCCGCCGGCGACGGCCACGCCATGCGCCTGGACTTCGACTTCCACGGCGGCGGCTACGCCATCGCCCGGCGCGCCCTCCCGCTCGACCTGCCGCCGAACTACGAGTTCGCGTTCCGCATCCGCGGCGACGCGCCGCCCGAGAACCTCGAGTTCAAGCTCGTCGACCCGACGGGCGACAACGTCTGGTGGCTGAATCGCCGCAACTTCACGTTCCCCACGACGTGGCAGCGGCTCCGCACGAAGAAGCGGCAGATCGAGTTCGCCTGGGGGCCCGCCGGCGGCGGGGAGATGACGCGCGTCGGCTCGATCGAGATCGTCGTCACCGCCGGGAGCGGCGGCCGCGGCACCGTCTGGATCGACGACCTCACCTTCACGCCGCTCCCGCCGATCACGCCCTACGACCTGACGCCCGCGGCGATGGCGTCCTCCGCCCGCCCCGGCGGCGAGGCGTCGAAGGCGCTCGACGGCGACACGGCCACGGAGTGGCGCAGCCGCGGGATGGGCGAGGAGACGCTCGTCGTCGACTTCGGCAAGGCGCGCGAGTACGGCGGCATCGTCCTCGACTGGGGCGTGGACTACGCCACCGACTACGACGTCGAGACGTCCACGGACGGCCGCGCGTGGACCGCGGCGTACCGGGTCCGCGGCGGCAACGGCGGGCGCGACTACGTGCCGATGCCAGAGACCGAGTCGCGCTGGCTGCGGCTCGTGCTCCACCGCGGCCGGCGCGCCGCCGGCTTCACGCCGCCGGGGTACGCGCTGCGCGAGCTGCGCGTCCAGCCGCTGGCGTTCGGCGCCACGCGGAACGGGCTCCTCGAGGCCGTCGCCGCGGACGCGCCGCGCGGGAGCTGGCCGCGCTACCTCTCGGGCCACGAGCCGTACTGGACGGTCGTCGGCGCGCCCGGCGACACCGTCGAGGCGCTCTTCGACACGGACGCGCGCCTGGAGCCGTTCCCCGGGTCGTTCTCGATCGAGCCGTTCGTGTACGCCGAGGGCCGGCTGTACACCTGGGCGGACGGCGCCGGCACCCCGAGCCTCGCGCGCGACCACCTGCCGATCCCGTCGGTGCGCCGCGCCGCCGGCCCGGCCGTGCTCACCGTGACGACCTGGGCCGGCGGCCCCGCCGGCGCATCCACGCTCTACGCCCGCTACCGGCTCGAGAACCCGTCCGCCGAGCGCTGTGCCGGCACGCTCTTCCTGGCCGTGCGGCCGCTCCAGGTGAACCCGCCGTCGCAGGTCCTGAACGCGCCCGGCGGCGCCGCGGAGATCCACTCGCTCGCTTACGCCGGCGGCGCCGTCGTCGTCGACGGGCGACGCCGCATCGTGCCGCTGACCCGCCCGGCGGGCTTCGGCGCCGCCACGTTCGACGGCGGCGGCATCGCCGAGGCGCTGCGCACGGGTTGGCTCCCACACGAGGCGAGCGTGACCGACTCGACCGGCCTCGCCTCGGGCGCGCTCGCCTTCCCGTTCGAGCTGCCGCCGCGCGCCACCCGCGCCGTCGTCGTCGCCATCCCGCTGCACGCCGCGTCCAGCATCGCGTCGGGCGAGGCCGCCGCCGACTCGCTCCTTGCGGCGACGATCCGGGACTGGAGCGAGGCGCTCGACCGGGTGACGATCGAGCTGCCGCCCTCGGCCGCGGATGTCGCGAACACGATCCGCTCGAACCTGGCCTACATCCTGATCAACCGCGACGGCCCCGGCATCCAGCCCGGCTCGCGCGCCTACTCCCGCTCCTGGATCCGCGACGGTGCGCTCACCTCCGCCGCGCTGCTCCGCCTCGGCCACGCCGCCGAGGTGCGCGAGTTCGCGGAATGGTACGCCCGTCACCTCTACCCGAGCGGCAAGGTCCCCTGCTGCGTCGATCGGCGCGGCGCCGACCCGGTGCCGGAGAATGACAGCAACGGCGAGTTCGTCTTCCTCGTCGCCGAGTACTTCCGCTTCACGCACGACACCGCGTTCGTGCGCGCGCTCTGGCCGAAGGTCCGCGCCGCCACGCTCTACATCGACTCGCTGCGCCAGCAGCGCCGCACCGCGGAGTACCGCGCGCCGGACAAGCAGGTCCTCTTCGGCCTGCTGCCGCAGTCGATCAGCCACGAGGGCTACTCGGCCAAGCCGATGCACTCGTACTGGGACGACCTGTTCGCGCTCCGCGGCCTCAAGGATGCCGCCTTCCTCGCCGGCGTGCTGCGCGACGACTCGCTGCGCGACCGCTTCGCCGCCTGGGCCGCCGAGTTCCGCGGCGACCTGTATGCGTCGATGCGCCGCTCCATGGCCGAGCACCGGATCGACTACATCCCCGGCGCCGCCGAGCTCGGGGACTTCGATGCGACGTCGACGACGATCGCGCTCGCGCCCGTCGGCGAGCTGGGGCGCCTCCCGGAGCCGGCGCTGCACCGCACGTTCGAGAGGTACTACGAGAACTTCGTCGCGCGCCGCGACGGGCGCGTCGCGTGGGACGCCTACACGCCGTACGAGCTGCGCGCGGTCGGCACGTTCGTCCGCCTCGGCGAGCGGGAGAAGGCGCACGAGCTGCTCGACTTCTTCCTGCGCGACCGCCGGCCGCCGCAGTGGAACCAGTGGGCCGAGGTGGTGTGGAAGGACCCCGACACGCCCAAATTCATCGGCGACATGCCGCACACCTGGGTCGGCTCGGACTTCATCCGCTCGGCGCTCGACATGTTCGCCTACGCCGACGAGCGCGACTCGACGCTCGTCGTCGCCGCCGGCGTCCCCGCGGCGTGGCTCGAGGGGCCGGGCGTCCGCGTCGCGGGGCTGCGCACGGAGTACGGCCCGCTCGACATGACGCTGCGGCGCGAGGCGGGCGTCGTGCGTATCCGGCTGGCGGGCGAGGTCGCGGTCCCGCCCGGCGGCATCGTCGTGCGGCCGCCGCTGGCCTCGCCGCGGCGTGTCACCGTGAACGGCAATCTGGCGGCGTGGACCGGCGACGGCGTCGTCGTCCGCCGCCTCCCCGCAGACATCGTGATCGTCCCCTGATGCACCCGAACGCGACGCGGCCGTGGCGCGGGCGCACCGCACCGCGCCGCACGCGCCGATGAAGGATCGATGACCGAGCAGCCTCGAACCGAACCGGCCGCCGCGCCGGCGGCGCGGCGC
>JADGGV010000149.1 GCA_019689775.1 Gemmatimonadota bacterium | reverse complement strand
ACGTGGTGCAGGGGTCGGGCGGGGTGGTCGGGGAGGCGCTGCTGCGCGCGGAGGCGGTCCGGGCGGTCAGCTTCACGGGCTCGACCCGGGTGGGCGCGGAGGTGGCGCGCATCGCCGCGGAGCGGAACATCCGCTACCAGACGGAGATGGGCGGGAAGAACGTGGTGATCGTGGCGCCGGACGCGGACCTGGAGCTGGCCGCGCGGCTCACGGCGGCGGGCGCGATGCGGTACGCGGGGCAGAAGTGCACGGCCACGAGCCGCGCGGTGGTCGTGCGGTCGGTGGAGGATGCGTTCCTGGCGAAGCTGCGCGAGCAGGTGGAGGCGCTCCCGCTGGGGCCGGTCGACGATGCGTCCGCCGCGGTCGGCCCGCTGATCACGGAGGATGCGCGCGAGCGGATCCGGCGTGCGGTGGCGGCGGCGGGCGGCACGCGCGTCTGCGGCGGCTCGGCGCCGGAGCGCGAGCCGTTCTCGCGCGGCTTCTACTTTTCGCCGACGGTCATCCGGGACGTGGATCCGGCCTCCCCCCTGGCGCAGGACGAGCTGTTCGGCCCGGTGCTGGCCACGTTCTCGGCGGCGGACATGGACGAGGCGATCGCGCTGGCGAACCGCACGCGCTACGGTCTGAGCGCCTCGCTCTTCACCCGGGACCTGAACGCGGCGCTGGAGTACGTGCGCCGGATCGAGACCGGGCTGGTGCGGGTAAACGGCGACACGACGGGTGTGGACCCGCACGCGCCGTTCGGTGGCGTGAAGGCGTCGAGCTCCGGGAGCCGCGAGCAGGGCCCCGCCGCGCGGGAGTTCTACACGGAGATCAAGACGGTCCAGATCAACCCCTACTGACGGGCGGGACGGCATGAGCCTCTCCACGCGCGGCGCCGAGGCCGCACCGCTCCAGGTGACGGGCCCGGCGTTCCCGGCCGCGATCCGGGTGGTGGACTCCCACACCGAGGGGGAGCCCACCCGCGTGGTGGTGGACGGCTGGCCGCAGCCCGCGGGGCGGACCATGGCGGAGCGCCGCGAGCGGCTGCGGCGGGAGTTCGACCACCTCCGCGCCAGCGTCGTGCTGGAGCCGCGCGGCCACGCCGCCATCGTCGGCGCGTTACTGACGCCGCCCGTGGAGCCGGGCTCCGCCGCCGGCGTGGTCTTCTTCAACAACGTCGGCTACCTGGGGATGTGCGGCCACGGCCTGATCGGCGTCGTGACGACGCTGCACTACCTGGGGCGGTTGGGGCCCGGCGTGGTCCGCATCGACACGCCGGTCGGCACGGTGGGCGCCGAGCTGGGCGCGGACGGCGCCGTGACGATCGAGAACGTCCCGGCCTACTGTCACGCACTGGACGTGGCCGTGGAGGTGCCGGGGTTGGGGCGCGTCGTGGGCGACGTCGCCTGGGGCGGCAACTGGTTCTTCATCACCCACCTCCCCGGGCTGAGCGTCGAGCTCCCCAACCTGGATGCGCTCTACCGCGCCACACGCGCGATCCTGGCGGCGCTGCGCGAGCAGGGGATCACCGGGAAGGACGGCGCGGAGATCGACCACGTGGAGCTGTCGGCGCCGCCACGGCGCGCCGACGCCGATTGCCGGAACTTCGTCCTCTGCCCGGGCGGCGAGTACGACCGCTCGCCGTGCGGGACGGGCACCTCGGCGAAGATGGCCACGCTGCACGCTCGCGGCGAGCTCGCGCTCGGCGCACCCTGGCGGCAGGAGAGCATCACCGGGAGCCTGTTCCACGGCTGGCTGACCGCGGGCCCGGCCGGGCTCGTGCCGCACATCCGCGGGCGCGCGTTCGTCACCGGGGAGGCGACGCTCCGCTTCGACCCCGCCGATCCGTTCCAGGGCGGGCTGGTGCCGTGAGCGGCGTGGCCGTGCCGCCGGATGCGGTCGTGGTCGGCGCCGGCATCGTGGGCGCCGCGTGCGCGCTCGAGCTGGCGCGGGCCGGGCTGCGCGTGCTGGTGCTCGACGCCGGCGACGTCGGCGGTGGCACGACCGCGGCCGGGATGGGGCACCTGGTCGTGATGGACGACTCGGAGGAGCAGTTCGCCCTCACCGCCTACTCGGTCCGCCTCTGGCGCGAGCTGGCGCCCAGCCTCCCGCCGGAGTGCGAGTTCGATCCGTGCGGCACCCTTTGGATCGCCGCCGATGCCGCGCAGCTCGAGGCGGTGCGGCGGAAGCACGAGGCGTACACGGCGCGGGGCGTGGCCGCGGAGGTGCTCGACGGCGCGGCGCTCGCGGCGTGCGAGCCCGCGCTCCGGGCGCCGCTCGCGGGCGCGCTCCTCGTGCCGGGCGACGCCGTGCTCTACCCGCCGGGCGCGGCGCGCCACCTGCTCGCCGAGGCATGTCGCGCGGGCGCCGTCTTCCGCGGCGGCTCGCGCGTGGACGCGATCCGGCCGGGCGCCGTCGTGGTGGGCGGGCGGGCGCTGCCGGCCGGGATCGTCGTGAACGCGGCGGGTGCGGCCGCGCCCGAGCTGACACCCGGGCTCCCGATCGTCCCGCGCAAGGGACACCTCGCGATCACCGACCGCTACCCGGGGCTCTGCCGCCACCAGATCGTGGAGCTGGGCTACCTTCAGAGCGCCCACGAGATGACGGCCGAGTCGGTGGCGTTCAACGTCCAGCCGCGCCGGACGGGGCAGGTCCTGATCGGCTCCTCCCGCGAGCTGGTCGGCTGGGATCCCGCCACGAACCGGGCCGTGCTCGGCCGCATGCTCGAGCGCGCCGTGCACTTCATGCCCGCGCTGGCGGCCGCGTCCGTGATCCGCGTCTGGACCGGGTTCCGCCCCGCCACGCCCGACAAGCTCCCGCTGATCGGCCCGTGGGAGGAGATGGAGGGGGTGTGGGTGGCCGCCGGCCACGAGGGGCTGGGGATCACCACGTCGCTCGGCACGGCGCGGCTCCTCGCGGACCTGATCACCGGGCGCACGCCCGCGATCGACCCCGCGCCCTACGCGCCGATGCGCGTGCTGAGCGCGGCGAGGCGCCATGGGTGAGCGCGCCCGCGCCAACCGCCGCGCGGCGTGGACGGTATCATGAGTGACGTCGTCGAGATCCACGTGAACGGGCGGGCCGTCCGGGTGCCGGCGAGCGCCAGCCTCGCCGCGGCGCTCCTCGCCGCCGGCGAGTCCGCGTTCCGGCGTTCCGTGACCGGGGCGCCCCGCGCCCCGCTGTGCGGGATGGGGATCTGCTACGAGTGCCGCGTCACCGTGAACGGCGTCGCCCACGTGCGGGCGTGCCTGGAGACGGTGGCGCCCGGCATGGACGTGGTGACCGGTGGCTGAGACCGCGCCCCGCCGTGTGACGGCGGACGTCGCCATCGTGGGCGCGGGCCCGGCGGGGATCGCCGCGGCCGTGCGCGCGGCGGAGTCCGGCGCCCGGGTCGTCGTGCTGGACGAGGCGCCGCGCCCCGGCGGCCAGATCTGGCGGCACACCACGCGCGGCACGCTCCCCCGCGGCGCGCGCCGCTGGCTCGAGCGCCTGGACGCCTCCGGCGCGCAGGTGCTCTCGGGCGCCAGCGTGGTCGATGCGGACGGGCCCCGGCTCCTCGCGCAGTGGCGGGGCGAGCCGCTCGTCGTCAGCGCCGAGCGCATCATCCTGGCGACGGGGGCGCGCGAGCTGTTCCTCCCCTTCCCCGGGTGGACGCTCCCGGGCGTCGTCGGCGTCGGCGGCGCGCAGGCGCTGCTGAAGGCGGGGATGCCGGTGGCCGGGAGACGCGTCGTCGTCGCCGGCTCGGGACCGCTCCTCCTCGCCGTCGCGGCCGCGCTGGCAGGAGCGGGCGCGCACGTGGCCGTGGTGGCGGAGCAGGCGCCCGCCGCGGCGGTGCGCCGCTTCGCCGCCGGGCTCTGGCGCCGGCCGGCGAAGCTGTGGCAGGCCGCGCGCTATCGCGCCGGCGTCCCGCGCGCCCGCCACCGTCCCGGCGTCTGGGTGACGCGCGCCGACGGCGACACGACCGTGCGGGAGGTCACGCTGACGGACGGGCGCCGCACGTGGACCGTGCCGTGCGACCTCCTGGCGGTCGGCTACGGCCTCGTCCCCGCCACGGAGCTGCCGCGCCTGCTCGGCTGCCGCATCGAGCGCGGGCGCGTGCACGTGGACGAGTACCAGCGTACGAGCGAGCCGGCGATCCTGTGCGCGGGGGAGCCGACCGGCATCGCCGGCGCGCACGCGGCGCTCGTCCAGGGGCAGATCGCGGCGTGCGCGGCGCTCGACCGCCCAGCGGAGGCGACGTCGCTCCTGGCCGCCCGCGACGCCTGGCGGCGCTTCGCGGCGCGACTCGAGGCGACCTTCGCGCCGCGCGACGAGTTGCGGACGCTCGCGGACGCGGACACCGTCGTCTGCCGCTGCGAGGACGTGACCCTCGGCCGCATCGACGCGAGCTGGGGCTCGCGCGCGGCCAAGCGGTACACCCGGGCAGGAATGGGCCCCTGCCAGGGGCGCATCTGCGGTGCCGCGCTCCAGTACCTCTTCGACTGGACGCCGGACCGCGTGCGCGTACCCGTGGCCCCCGCGACGGTCGGCACCCTCGTGCACGCGGCCGCGCTCAACACGGAACCACAGGACCCATCATGAAATCATTGTCGTGGGTTGGCGTCTTCCCGGCCATCACCACGCCGTTCCGCGAGGACCTGAGCATCGACGAGGAGCTGCTGCGCCGCCACGTCGCCTGGCTCCTGGAGCACGGCTGCCGCGGGATCGTGGCGAACGGCTCGCTCGGCGAGGCGGCCACCCTCACGTTCGCCGAGAAGATCCGCATCCTGGAGATCTGCCGCGAGGTCGCCGGCGGGCGCGTGCCCGTCGTCGCCGGGATCAGCGGCCTCGCCACCGCGGAATGCGTGGCGCTCGCGCGCGCGGCCGCCGAGGCGGGCAGCGATGCGCTGATGGTGCTGCCGCCCTACGTTTACCGCGGCGACTGGCGCGAGACCGAGGCGCACTTCTCCGCCATCCTCGATGCGACGTCGCTGCCGTGCATGCTCTACAACAACCCGGGCGCGTACGGCACCGACATCCACGCCGCCGAGGTGGAGGCGCTGTGTGCGCGCCACGAGAACTTGCAGGCGGTCAAGGAGTCGAGCGGCGATGTGCGGCGCGTGACGGCGCTGCTCGAGCGCCTCGGCGACCGCGTCGCCGTCTTCGCGGGCCTCGACGACATGGTCGTGGAGGCGGTCGCGATGGGCGCCAGCGGCTGGGTGGCCGGACTCGTGAACGCGTTCCCCGCCGAGAGCGTTCGCCTCTTCGAGCTGGCCAACCGCGGCGCCCGGAAGGAGGCCCGCGAGCTGTACGAGTGGTTCCTCCCCCTCCTGCGCTTCGACACCGTGCCCAAGTTCGTGCAGCTCATCAAGCTCGTTCAGGCGGAGGTCGGCTGGGGCCGCCCCATCGTCCGCCCGCCGCGGCTCCCGCTCCAGGATGCGGAGCTGGCCAGCGCCATGGGCATCATCCGCTCCCGCATGGCGGAGATCCCCGGCGCCTGAGATGGACCGGCCGCGGGAGTGGGTCCCGCGGCCGCAGCCCCCACGACGAACGGTGATGCCGGCATGCTCGCCCTCCTCTTCCTTGCGCTCGGCTGTCTCGTCGCGCCCTACATCTTCATCCTGGGGCGCGACATCCTCCGCCACCGCGCCGTCGAGCGCCCGGGCACCACGCCCGGCCTCGCGCTCCTCGGCTTCATCACCAACTTCCTTGACACGCTCGGCATCGGATCGTTCGCCCCCACGACCTCCGCGTTCAAGTTCTGGCGCCTCGTCGACGACCGCATCATCCCCGGCACGCTCAACGTCGGCCACACCCTCCCCACCGTGGCCGAGGCGCTCATCTTCATCGCCGTGGTCAAGGTCGACGTGCGGACGCTCGTCCTCCTGATCGCCGCCGCCATCGCCGGCGCCTGGCTCGGCGCCGGCGTCGTCGCCCGCTGGCCGCGCCGCCTCGTCCAGCTCGGCATGGGCGGCGCACTCCTCGCCGCCGCCGCCCTCATGCTCGCCAGCCTCCTCCACATCGGACCGCCCGGCGGCGACGCCCTCGCCCTCACCGGCACCCGCCTCGGGCTGGGGATCGCCGGCAACTTCCTGCTCGGCGCGCTCATGACGCTCGGCATCGGGCTCTACGCGCCCTGCCTCATCATGATCAGCATGCTCGGCATGTCGCCCCTCGCCGCCTTCCCCATCATGATGGGCTCCTGCGCCTTCCTCATGCCCGTCGGGAGCATCCGCTTCATCCGCGAGAACAGCTACAGCCGCCGCGCCGCCCTCGGCCTCGCCATCGGCGGCGTCCCCGGCGTGCTCATCGCCGGGCTGATCGTCAAGTCGCTGTCGCTCGACCTCGTGCGCTGGCTCGTCGTCGTCGTCGTGGTCTACGCCGCCATCGCCATGCTGCGCTCCGCGATGCGCGAGGAGAGCCCCGAGCCCGCCCCGGCCCCGGCGGCGGACTGAGGGGGGATGGGCGTCGGCTCCTTCGGCGCCGGCGCGCATCACGGTGTCGCACCGTCCGTGATCGTCACCTTCCCGGCGAGCGCCTGGTTCAGCGCCGCCAGGTCCTGCTGCATGAGCTGGTCGTAGTCCCGCTTCGCCTGCGCGAGCTGCCGCTCGAGCATCTCCAGGGTCGCGAGCGACGCGTCCGTCGGCCGGTACTCCGCCCCGCCCTGCACGTCGCCCGCGCCCGTGCCGACCTCGCCGTACAGCCAGATCAGGTTCATGTAAAGCCGGTACGCCTCGACGTACCACTTGTCGTCGCTGTGCAGGTCGGTGCGGGACAGGAGCTGGCGCAGCACGTTCATCCGCTTCTGCTCGAAGCCGCGCAGCGCGGCCGCGACGTCGCCGGACGGGTTCGCCCGGAGCTGGTCCTCCACCTGCTTCCCGACCACCTCCAGGCGGTTGATCATGTCCACCGCCTGGTTGATGTCCGCGACGATCCGCTCCTGCGTCTCCGAGGAGGCGACCAGGTCCTCGACCGGGGACGGAATGCTCGGGTCCTTCACGACCGCGAACGGCTGGGTGTACCTCTGCCCGGCGACGGTCATGCGCACGGCGTACTTCCCCGGCGGCATGAGCGGCCCGGCCCGCTGCGGCTGCTCGATCCCCCAGTGGATGATCGGGCGCGTCTGCTTCCCCTTGAAGCGCGCCTCCTCCCAGATGTGCGGGTTGTCCGGCGGCGTCGTGCGCAGCTCCACCGGCCGCGGCCCCGCCGTCGTCAGGTCCCAGCTCGTGCGGTTCAGCCCGGCGTGCGACCGCACCTCCAGCGTGCGGATCACCTTCCCCGCCTCGTTCAGGATCTCGAGCCGCACCGGCGCGGCGGGGGCGCTCCTCAGCATGTACATGATGTCGACGTTGCCGCTGCGCGCCTGGCGCACGCCCGCCCGCGGCGGGTACAGGTACGCCTCCGCCAGCGGCGGCACCCGGTCGGCGTTCTCGAGCGCCGTGATGTCGTGCAGGATGAAGAGGCCGCGCCCGTACGTGGAGACGACGACGTCGTGGTACTGCTTCTGCACCTCGATCCAGCTCACCGGCGCCGCCGGGAGCCCCTCCTGGAACTGCGTCCAGGTCGCGCCATCGTCCAGCGAGTAGTAGAAGCCGTGCCCCGTCCCGGCGAACAGCATCCCCCGCCGGTTCGGGTTCTCGGCCACCGACATCACGTACGCCAGCGGGTGCTTCGACGGCAGCCCGCCGCTGATCTTCGTCCAGGTCTGGCCGTAGTCGTTCGTCTTGTAGAGGTACGGCTCGCGGTCGTCCATCAGGTGGCGGTCGATCGCGACGTACGCGGTCGCCGGATCGAAGTGTGACGGCGCGATCTGCCGGATCGTGCCCCACGCCGGCAGCCCCTTGAGGTTCTTCGTCACGTTCGTCCAGCGCCCACCGCCGTCGCGCGTGTACCAGAGCTGGCCGTCGTTCGTCCCCGCCCAGATCAGCCCCCGCTGCACCGGCGACGGCGCGATCGCAAACACCACCTCGCCGTAGAACTGCCCCAGGTTGTCCCCGATGATCCCGCCCGACGAGACGACGTAGCGCGGGTCGTTCGTCGACAGGTCCGGGCTGATCACCTCCCAGCTCTGCCCCTGGTTCCGCGTCCGGAAGACGACCTGGCAGCCGTAATAGACCGTCTCCGGATCGAACGGATCGATCGCCAGCGGCGGCGTCCAGTGGCAGCGGTACTTTACCTTGTTCGGCTCCGCGTCCAGCGTGTGCATCCACGGCGCCACGTGCCTCGCCCGCCCGACGCCGTCGTCGAAGCGCGTGACCGTGTTCCCGTAGCACGACGCCCAGACGATGTCCGGATTCGACGGCAGCGGCAGCGTGAAGCCCGACTCGCACCCGCCGATCCCCGCCTGCCACGCGACGCCCGCCCCGATCGGCGCGCGCCGCGGACCACCTT
>JADGGV010000834.1 GCA_019689775.1 Gemmatimonadota bacterium | reverse complement strand
TTTGCGGTCCCCCCGCCCCGGGGCGGGGGGCCGGCCCCCGGGGGCCGGGGCGGGCGCCGCGGGGGGCGCCGCCCCGCGTGGTGTCGGAGGCGCCGCCCGAACATGGCGGCGCCCGGACACGAAGGAGACGACATGCGACGCAGTCTCGTCGCCGGTCTCGGACTGCTCGTTGCGCTCGGCGCCGCGTCGGCGCTCCCGGCGCAGCAGCCGCAGCACGAGCGGAGCCACGCGCCGCAGGCGCACCCGCACGCACAGATGCACGCGCAGCATCACGGGCGCCACGGGCCGCACGGCCAGGGTACGATGATGAGCACGGCGCTCCGGGGGATCACGCTCTCGCCGGCGCAGAAGACCAAGGTGAACCGGATCCACGAGCGGTACGTGGCGCAGTACGACCAGGTGCGCTCGCAGCTCCAGCCGGTCGCGCAGCAGCTCCGCACCGCGCGCCGCAACGGCGACAAGTCGGCGGAGCGCGCCGCGTTCCAGCGGATGCGGCCGCATCAGGACCGGCTGCACGCGCTGATGATGGCGGAGTTGCGGGAGATCCGAGCCACGCTGACGCCTGCGCAGCGGCAGGTCTTCGACCGCAACCTCGAGGGGATGCGGAGCCAGATGCGGCGACACATGCCGATGGCCCAGCCGCGCAGCCGGTAGCGCTCGACGGCCGCGCCCCGACGCGCCGCGCCGACGCGACCGGCCACGCGGGCGGCCGCCGGCGCCCGGCGGCCGCCGGTCCGGCCGCCGACGAGAAACGCCCTCCGGGCCCTGGTCCCCGGGGGGCGTTCTCGTTTCCGTCCTCCGCTGCGCTCCGCTGACCGGCGCCCCCGCCGGCGGACCGCACGATGCACCCGGAGCGGCAGACACGGAATGGCGGAATCGGCCGATCTCGGCGGGCGCGGCGCGGGTGGCGGGCACGCGCGCGCCCCCGCGCAGCGGGTGCCCGCGCGCGCGACCTCAGTTCCGCGACCCGCGACCCCGCCCCCCGAAGAAGGATCCCGTTC
>JADGGV010000148.1 GCA_019689775.1 Gemmatimonadota bacterium | reverse complement strand
ATGCGGCGTCGGGGGTGACGGGGGCGGGGCGGTCGGCGAAGCGGGAGCTGCTGTTCGGCGAGGTGGCGGAGGATTACCGGGCATACGGGGTGGGGAACCGGCACCGGCACGTTCCGGAGATGCGGCGCGTGCTGGCGCGGGCGGCCGGCGGCGAGTCGCCGTCGATCATCTTCACGCCGCACCTGCTGCCGGTGCGCGTGGGGATCCTGGAGACGATCTACCTGCCGCTACGCGAGCCGCTCGCGGTGAGCGACGCGGCGGCGCTCTGGGCGGAGCACTTCGAGGGCGAGCGCTGTGTGGAGGTGGTCGGCTCGGAGCTGCCGTCGCTGCGGCGGGTGGTGGGGCGGAACGTCGTCGCGCTGGGCTTCTCGGAGATCGAGGGAGTCGAGGCGCCGACGCTGCTCGTGGTGGCGGCGCTGGACAACCTGGTGAAGGGGGCGGCGGGGCAGGCGGTGCAGAACGCGAACCTGGCGCTCGGCTTTCCCGAGCTGGAGGGGCTGCCGCTGTGAGGCCGCGCGTCGTGAAGGTCGGCGGGAGCGTGCTCGGGGATGCGGCGTGGCTGGCGTCCTTCGCCGCGCACGTCGCGGCGGTGCGGGGGCCGGTCGTGGTGGTGCACGGCGGCGGGCCGGAGATCAGCGAGCTGTCGTCACGGCTCGGGGTGACGGTGACGTGGGTGGACGGCCGGCGCGTGACGCCGCCGGAGGCGATGGATGTGACGGCGATGGTGCTCTCCGGGCGGATCAACAAGCGCGTGGTCGCGGCGCTGCTGTCCGCGGGCGTGGATGCGATCGGACTGTCGGGCGAGGACGGAGGGTTGCTGCTGGCCCGGCCGCGGGAGAACGGCGCTCTCGGCCGGGTCGGCGAGCTCGTTTCGGTGCGGGCGTCGCTGCTCGAGTCGCTGCTGGCGGCGGGGCACACGCCGGTCGTCTCGCCGGTCTCACGCGGCGTCGACGGCGCCCCGCTGAACGTGAACGCGGACGAGGCGGCGACGGCGGTCGCGGCGGCGCTCGGCGCGTCGGAGCTGCTCTACCTGACGGACGTGCCGGGCGTGCTCGCCGGCGGGGTGGTCCTTCCCGGACTCTCCGCGGCGGCGGCGGAGGGGATGGTAGCGTCCGGCGCGGCGAGCGGCGGGATGGCGGTGAAGCTGGAGGCCGCCCTGGCGGCGTTGGGCGGTGGGGTTCCGTGCGTGCGCATCGGCACGCTCGAGCTGTTGACCAACCCGGACGCCGGCACAGCGGTGCGGGCGGCGGAGGAGGCGTTCGCATGAGCTCGGTGCTTTCGGCGATAACGGGGTCGGCCGCGGCGGCCGATTACGACGATTCGGCGCTTCTCGGCGTCTACAAGCTGCCCGCGCCGGTGTTCGTGGCCGGGCGCGGCAGCCGGCTGATCGACGCCGAGGGGCGCGAGTACCTCGACTTCACGAGCGGGCTCGGCGTGAACGCGCTCGGCTACGGCGACGACGGCATCGCCGAGGCGCTGGCGGTCGGCGCGGCGAGCGGGCTGCTGCACGCGTCGAACCTGTTCCGCACGGCGCCGGCGGCGGAGCTGGCGCGGGAGCTGGTCGCCCGCTCGTTCGCCGACAAGGTCTTCTTCTGCAACTCGGGCGGGGAGGCGAACGAGGCGGCGTTCAAGTTCGCGCGGCGCTGGGCGGGCGCGGCGGGCGGGGCGGCGAAGCACGAGATCGTGGCGCTGCACGGCTCCTTCCACGGCCGGCTGTTCGGCTCGCTCGCGGCGACGGACCGACCGGCCTACCAGGAGCCGTTCCGCCCGCTGATGCCGGGCGTCCGGTTCATTCCGGTGGGCGACGAGGCGGCCGCGCGCGCGGCGATCTCTGCGGAGCGCACGGCCGCGGTCATCGCCGAGCCGGTGCAGGGCGAGGGGGGCGTGCATCCCATCCCCGCGGAGTACCTCCAGTTGCTGCGCGAGCTGACGACGCAGGCCGGCGCCGCGTTCATCCTCGACGAGGTGCAGTGCGGGCTCGGCCGGACCGGGCGCCTGTTTGCCTACGAGGCGGCCGGCGTCGTCCCCGACATCGTCACGCTGGCGAAGCCGCTGGCGGGCGGCCTCCCGATGGGCGCCGTGCTGCTGACGGAGACGGTCGCATCGGCCATCCTGCCGGGCGATCACGGCACGACGTTCGGCGGCGGCCCGGCGGTCGCCCGTGTCGCCCTCGAGGTCGTGCGGCGTCTGGCCGCGCCGGAGTTCCTGGCCGAGGTGCGCTGGAAGGCTGAGCGGCTGCGCGCCGCCCTGGAGCGGCTCGTCGGCAACGGCGTCGTGCGCTCGGTCCGCGGCGTCGGCCTCATGATCGGCATCGAGCTGAGCGAGCCGGCCGCACCGCGCGTCGCCGCCGCCCTGGAGCGGGGCCTGCTCGTCTGCTCCGCGGGCGAGCGCGTCGTCCGGCTGCTGCCGCCGCTCGCCATCGAGCCGGCGGACCTCGACGCGGGCTGCGCGATCCTCGCCGGGGTCCTGGCGTGAGCACGGCGCACTGGGAGCTGCCGGCGTCCGGCGCCCCGGCTCGGCCGCTGGTCGTGACGGGCGGGGTCGTGCACCTCGGCGAGGACGTGCTCGCCGCCATCACGCCCGCGGTTCGGCTGCGCGCCGCCCGGCTCGCCGACGTGCCGGCGATCTTGGAGCTGCTCGACGGCTTCGCGCGACGCGGGCTGCTCCTCCCGCGCACGCCGGAGCAGGTCTATCGCAACATCCGCGAGTTCGTGATCGCGGAGGACGGCGACGCGCTCGTCGGCTGCGGCGCGCTCCGCATCTACTCGCCGCAGCTCGCGGAGATCGGCGCGCTGGCCGTGGCCGAGCACTGCCATGGCCGCGGCATCGGCCGCTGCCTCGTCGACGCCCTCGTGGACGAGGCGCTCGACCTCGGCATCGCGCGCGTCTTCGCGCTCACGCTCCAGCCCGGCTTCTTCCACCGCCTCGGCTTCCGCACCGGGCGAGTCGAGGAGTTCCCGCAGAAGATCGCCGCCGACTGCGCATCCTGCGCCAAGCGGGCGACCTGCATGGAGATTACCGTCGTGCGCGACCTGCACGTCGCGGACGCTTAACCAGGAAGGGGACGCGACATGTCCTTCACCGTGGTCCTGGCCTACTCGGGCGGGCTCGACACCTCGATCATCGTCCCGTGGCTGCGCGAGAACTACGACGCCCAGGTCATCTGCATGGCGGCGGACGTCGGCCAGGGCGCGGAGCTGCACGGCTTGGAGGCGCGCGCGCGGCAGCAGGGCGCGTCCGCGCTCATCGTCGAGGACCTGCGCGACGTCTTCGCGCGCGAGGTGATCCTCCCCACGGTCCGCGCCGGCGCGATCTACGCCCGGAAGTACCTGCTCGGCACGTCGATGGCGCGCCCGGTCATCGGGCGCGCGCAGGCGCAGCTCGCGCGGCGCGTCGGTGCCGGCGCGCTCGCGCACGGCTGTACCGGGAAGGGGAACGATCAGGTCCGCTTCGAGCTGGCGTACGCCGCGTTCGCGCCGGACCTGAAGGTGATCGCGCCCTGGCGCGAGTGGGACATCCGCTCGCGCGAGGATGCGCTCGCCTACGCCGCCGCGCGCGGCATCCAGGTCGAGGCGACGAAGGAGAAGATCTACTCGCGCGACCGCAACCTCTGGCACATCTCGCACGAGGGCGGCCCGCTCGAGGACCCGTGGTTCGAGCCGCCGAAGGACCTCTTCCTCCTGACGGTCGATCCGGAGGATGCGCCCGACAAGCCGGAGTACATCGAGCTGGGCTTCGAGGCCGGCTACCCGGTCACGCTCGACGGCGAGCCGCTCTCGCCGGTGCAGCTCATCGAGGCGCTCAACGCGCTCGGCGGCCGGCACGGCGTGGGCCGCGCCGACATCGTCGAGGACAGGCTCGTCGGCATGAAGTCGCGCGGCATCTACGAGACGCCCGGCGGCACGATCCTCTACACCGCGCATCGTGAGCTCGAGCAGCTCGTGCTCGACCGGCGCACGCTGGCGCTCAAGGACCAGGTCGCCGCGCGGTACGCCGACCTCGTCTACGAGGGCCGCTGGTGGGGGACCGAGCGCGAGGCGCTGGATGCGCTCGTGAACGCCACGCAGACCCGCGTAACGGGGACGGTGCGCCTCAAGCTCTACAAGGGCAACATCGTGATCGCCGGCCGGAAGAGCCCCTTCGCGCTCTACGACCAGGCGCTGGCGTCCTTCAGCGACGAGGGCACCTACGACCAGGCCGACGCCGCCGGCTTCATCCACCTGTTCGCGCTGCCGACGCGCTCGGAGGCGCAGCGGCGCCAGCGGGCGAGCGCCCTCTCACTGAACGGCGGGCCCGCGGCCGAGGACGCCGGTAAGACCGTCTTGTTCGACGAGATCCACGCTGGATGACCGGAGACCGTGGCATGGCCGAGTCGCAGCTCCACCCCGTGCCGGCGGCCGGGACGCCGCCGGCCGCGGCGCCGCATCGCCTGTGGGGCGGGCGCTTCAGCGTCGGCCCCGCGCCGGCGCTCGAGGAGCTGAACCGCAGCCTGCCCGTCGATCGGCGCCTCTGGGCCGAGGACATCCAGGGGAGCCGCGCCTGGGTCGAGGCGCTCGCGCGCAGCGGCGTCCTGAGCCGACCCGAGGCGCGCGCGCTCGATGCCGGCCTGGTCCGTGTCGCCGAGCGCCTCGCCGCCGGCGATGCCGCCGACGCCGACGACGAGGACATCCACACGCTCGTCGAGCGCCTGCTCTACGAGGAGGTCGGCGACCTCGCCGGCAAGCTGCACACCGGTCGCTCGCGCAACGACCAGGTCGCCACCGACTTCCGGCTCTGGGCGCTCGGCGCCGGCGAGCGCCTGGATCAGGAGCTGCGCGCGCTGGGCGCCACGCTGCTGGTCCAGGCGGAGCAGGCGATCGACCTCGTCATGCCGGCCTACACGCACCTGCGGCGAGCGCAGCCGGTGCGCGTCGCCCACTGGCTGCTCTCCCATTTCTGGGCGCTCGAGCGCGACCGCCAGCGCCTGGCCGACGCGCTCGTCCGCGTCTCCGTGTTGCCGCTCGGATCCGGCGCGATCGCCGGCTGCGCGTTTCCCGTCGACCGCACACTCCTCAAGGAGCTGCTCGGCTTCCGCGCCGTCTCGCCCAACTCGATCGACGCCGTCGCCGATCGCGATTGGGTCTGCGAGCTGATCTTCGTCGCCGCCATGACCGGGACGCATCTCTCGCGCATGGCCGAGGACCTGATCCTCTTCTCCTCCGACGAGTTCGGCTTCGTCCGGCTGCCCGAGGCGTTCACCACCGGGTCCAGCCTCATGCCGCAGAAGCGCAACCCGGACGGCCTCGAGCTCGCCCGCGGCAAGGCCGCCCGCCTCGTCGGCGACGTCGCCGCCGCGCTGGCCATGCTGAAGGGGCTGCCGACCGGGTACAACAAGGACCTCCAGGAGGACAAGACGCTCCTCTTCGGCGCCGTCGACACGCTCATGCTCGTCCTCCCCGCCACGCGGCAGACGATCGAGGGCATGGAATGGCAGGACGGGCCGCTCGCCCGCGCCGTCCATGACGACGGCCTCCTCGCCACCGACCTCGCCGACGACCTCGTCCGCCGCGGCGTCCCCTTCCGCGAGGCGCACGGCGCGGTCGGCCGTCTGCTCCGCCGCGCCGAGCGCGACGGCGTCCCGCCGGGCGACCTCCCCGACGCCGCGTGGGCCGAGGCCCACCCCGCGTTCCTCGCCGGCCCGCGCCCGCGCGTCTCGCCCGAGCAATCCGTCCAGGCCCGTGCGGTGCCCGGCGGGACCGCCCGCGCCGCCGTCCTCGACCAGATCGCGGCGGGCCACGCCTCGCTCGCGGCCGACGCGCGCCGCCGCTGAGCGCCGCTCCCCCCGGCGACGCCGATTCGGCCGCGCCGATCGGCGTCGCACTTTTTCCTCATTTTGGCAGGCCGTGGCCGGAACGGAACTTGCACCCCACGGGCCCCGCGGGGGGCCTGCACCCATCGCCGATGCGCTTCACTCGGAGTGAGCTTCCGTGAAAAACCCGTTCGCCTCCAAGGACCTCTCGGAGCCTACGCGCCGCCGCGTGGAGCTCGCCATCGCCGTCGCCCAGGAACGACTGCTCAGCACCCACGTCGATCACGCACTCCGGCTCATCGACCTCGTCGGGGATCAGGTGCCGTTCGAGGACGCGCTCGGCATCTACACGCGCCTGCTGCGCCTGACCGACGACGAATCCCGCAACATCACCACGCGCGCATTGGCGATCATCGGCGAGCGGGCCGTCGAGGGCGAGACCTGGCCCGAGCCGGCGGCCCCGGTCGAGGTCGAGGCCCCGCAGGAAGGCACCGGCCGGGGGTTCCTACGTCAGATCCGGCAGCGGCTGCGCGGCCGCGTCAACGAAGACCTTCGCCGCTGGGTCGAGCTCGCCGCCGCCCGCACCGAGGTCGCGCTCCTCGAGACCCACGTCGAGAACGCCCTCAACTTCGTCGAGATGCTCGAGAAGGAACTCCCCTTCACCGAGGCCGTCGAGCTCTACCTCGAGGCGCTCGACGTCCGCGACAGCATCGCCGAGGTCGCCTACTTCATGACGCTCACGCGCCTCGCCGACGAGATCCTTCCCCGCGCCGGCGCCGCGGCCGAGCGCAACGCCGGCGTCCGCGCGGCCGCCGAGGAGCGCCGCCTGCGCGTCGTCGACAAGGACGGCGGCTGAGTGGCGATGCGGCCGGCGGCGAGCGCCGCCGGCCGGGCATCTTTCCCCGCCCCCCACCTCCCGGCGCCCTCTGTCGGCGCGCTCCCCGTCGCTTCCCGTGGTTCTCTAAGACATGATGACGCCGATAGATACGTCAGGTTCGGCTGTCGTGCCGGACTGGTCCCGGGACGGCGACAAAATTGGAACGCGGCTTGCACGTATCCGGCGCCGAAACAGGGGGTAGACGGGCGCACGGGACTCCACGCCCCGGTCGCCCGCGGACGTGCCGCGAGGCACGAATCGGCGGGACGCTCCGCCGATTCAGCACCGCCGGACCGGGCCGGCCGGGGTGCGTGTCCGTCTGCCGAGGGATCCCGCGTGCAGTGGGACCCGTCGGAATGGGAGACGAAGAGGAGCAGCCATGAAAAAGAACGCACTGGTCGTGCTTGCGGCCACCACGATGGCCGTCGCGGCCGCCGTCCCGCTGAAGGCGCAGAATTACCGCTTCGATATCGGGGTGAACGGCGGGGGTTCGACCTATACCGCGTTGGTGGATGACCAGCGGCTGGGTGAGGGCACGGAGAACGTGAAGTTCGGGGGGAACTGGTTGACCGGTGCGCAGGCGACGCTGTGGATCACGCCCCGGATCGGGGTCCGTGGGAACGGCACGTACACGGACACGGAGCTGAAGCAGGGGGATCTGGTCTTCGCGAACGACGTGAATCTGTGGAGCGGGTCGGGCGATCTGATGTTCCGGCTCAAGCGTCCACGCGAGACGTGGCAGGGCTTCGAGGCACTGCCGTACGTGGCGCTGGGCGCGGGGGCGAAGTGGGTGAATCCGGCGGGCGACCGCTACTTCGTCGCGGACGGGGGTGGGGAGTCGGTGTCGGGCGTTCCGTTCGGCTGCACGGCCGGGGTGTGCTTCGGGCCGAACGGCGTGCCGACGGCGGCCTCGAACGTGTTCTTCCTGCGGGAGAAGGCCTCGTTCATGGGGCTGGGCGGGGTCGGTGCGGACCTGCGGGTCGCGCCGCACTTCGCGGTGCGTGCGGAGGTGGGTGACCGGATCTACAAGCCGAGCGTGGTGGCGGTTGGCGCGGCGGGCTTCCCGGCGGGCGTGACGGCGCTCTCGGACGACAACGTCGCGCGCACGGTGCACGAGATCTACGGGCAACTGGGGCTGCACGCGCTGCTCGGACTCCAGCGGCGCGAGGTGGTGGCGGTCGCGCCGGCTCCGGCGCCGCCGGTCGAGACGCCCGCGCCGGCGCCGACGACGGAGTCGGTCGACGTCTGCGTGGTGGATCCGAGCGCGACGGGTGGGCTGCGCACGGTGACCGCGACGCACAACCTGACGACGAACGACACGACGGTGACGGTGAACGGTACGGAGATGCCGCTGTCGCAGTCGGTCGGGTCGGTGCCGGTGGCGGCGAACGCGACGTGGTACGTGCAGGGCGAGCCGCTGGTGATCGGCTCGGGGCGGACGGTGGTGCGGTACGTCGCCTTCGGGAGCCCGCGCGTGATCTCGAGCACGGACCTGGCGTTCCTGGGGGCGGTCGACGGGATGCCGGTCTATGCGGACCGCAACTCGGTCGGCGGCGTGCTGGCGACGACGGCGCCCGGCGACCTGACCATGCAGGTGAACCAGAACCGCGCGTACTTCACGGCGCTGGAGAACGTGCAGGTGCTGTACGTGCCGATGCAGGCGACGGGGTGCATCTTCCAGCCGGTGCAGCTCCAGGCGCAGGTGCGCAAGAGCGGCCGGTAGCGTGCCAAACCTTCGCGCGAACGGGCGGCGTGCCGGAGGTGGGCCCGGGGCCCCCCCCGGTTTTTTGGCCCCCCCCCCCCGCCCCC
>JADGGV010000833.1 GCA_019689775.1 Gemmatimonadota bacterium | reverse complement strand
GGCGTGAAGTCCGGTACCGTGCCCAGGTAGGCGCCGTAGCCGCCGCCGCTCGACTGCGTCGGGGGCGCCCCCACCCCCCGCACCACCGTCAGCGCCTGCGCGCGCCCGGCCACCTCCGCGGCCACCCGCGCCACCACGCGCGCCACCCGCTCCACCCCGGCGAAGTCGATCTTCTCCCAGTCGTCGCTCGGCTTGTGGTAGTCGCCGTGCACGTTCGTGAAGAAGTGCAGCACCGGCACGTCGCGCGCGTAGAACGACGTCTGGTCGCTCGGACCGTAGCCGTCCGCCTTCTCCGCGATCGGCACCCCCTCACGCGCCGCCGCCGACTCCACCACGCCCGCCCACTCCACCGCCGTCCCCGTGCCGTTCACCAGCAGCGGCTGCGTGCCCAGCCGACCCACCATGTCCATGTTCAGCATCGCCCGCGTCTTCTCCAACGGCACCACCGGATGCGCCGCGTAGTACGCCGAGCCGAGCAGCCCCTCCTCTTCCCCCGTGAAGGCGACGAACACCACCGACCGCGCCGGCCGCACCCCCGCCGCCAACCGCTCCGCCACCGCCAGCAGCGCGCCCACGCCCGAGGCATTGTCGTCCGCGCCGTTGTGCACCTCCGTCGACCCCGGCGCCAGCGAGCCGAAGCCACCGTGCCCGAGATGGTCGTAGTGCGCGCCGATCACGACCGCCTCCGCCGCCAGTGTCGGGTCCGATCCCCGGAGCAGCCCGACCACGTTCCGCCCCTCCCCCGGCGGCGCGTGTGGGTTCACCGCGCTCGCCAGCGGCAGCGACTGGAAGTACGTCCCCCCATCACCGGCCGGCTCCAGCCCGATCCGCCGGAACTCCGCCGCGATGTAGTCCCCCGCGCAACGCTCGTCGGCGCTCCCCGCCAGCCGCCCGCCCAGCCGGTCGTCCGCGAGGTAGCGGATCGCCGCCTTCGGCTGCACCAGCCCCTTCGTCACCGACGCCGCGCTCGGGCACGCCCCCGCCCCACCCGGCGCCGCCACCGC
>JADGGV010000832.1 GCA_019689775.1 Gemmatimonadota bacterium | reverse complement strand
CGCCCCCACTCCCCCGCCCTGCCACGCCGCCGCCCGTACCGCCAGTAGATCGCCGCCAGCTCCCGCGGCGCGCGCAGAAAGTCCCGCGCCCGCAGCCGGGAGCCCGCCACGTCCTCCCACGACGTCAGCGGATACTCGTACACGGTGTCGCGCAGGTCCAGCCCGCTCCACGCGGCCATCCGCGCCAGCAGCTCCACGTCGAAGATCCAGCGACTGCCGAACGGCGCCGAGAACACGCGCCGCATCTCCGGCGATGCGCGGAACAGCTTCGCGCCGCACTGCGTGTCGTACACCGGCACGCCCAGCGCCACGGACGCCGCCGTCGCGAACGCGCGCCCGATGTAGTGCCGCGCCGCCCGCCGCACGATCCGCCGCCCCAGGAGCTGGATGCGTGCCCCCATGACCAGGTGCAGCGCCGGCTCGGCGTCCAGCAGGTCCCGGAACGCGACGATCGCTCCGAGCGGCGTCGCCAGGTCCGCATCCCAGTAGCCGACCAGCTCCGCCCCCCGCTCCACCGCCGCCAGCACGCCCCGCCGCACCGCCTCCGCCTTCCCGCCGTTCCGCTCCAGCCGCATCCAGAGCAGCCGCTCCGGCGAGCACGCCGCCAACCGCTCCAGCACCGCCGGCGTCCCGTCCGTGCTCCCGTCGTCCACGAACAGGAACCCGACCTCCGCCTCGCGTGCGACGCACGCCGCGAACGCCGCCTCGTCCAGCCGCGCCGCCTCGTTGTACGTCGGCACCACCACGAGCGTCCGCGCGCCGCCGGCCGTCACACCCGCTCCGTCGCCCGAGGATCGTACGGGTCCGCCGCCACCGTGGCCGGCTTCGACCGCACGTCGCACACGCCCTCCAGCCGCTCCAGCACCGCGACCAGACTCGCGCCGAACGCGTACGCCGGCCGCTCACCCCGGTCCAGCCGCCGCACCAGCCGCACCGCCTCCCCCGCGAAGATCCGCGTCAGCGCCCGGTTCGCCGCCGGCCGCGGCATCCACAGATCCGTCCCTGTT
>JADGGV010000831.1 GCA_019689775.1 Gemmatimonadota bacterium | reverse complement strand
AAGGCTCGGTCACGCTCTCGGCGTCCGACGTGATGACGGTGCAGCGCGGGCCGATCTCGGAGGGGGTGGCGGTGACGGGGAACCTCCTGCCGCTGGAGCGGGCCGAGATCCGGGCGCGGCTGGAAGGCGACCTGATTGCGGTGTACGTGCGTGAGGGGCAGCCGGTGCATGCGGGGGAAGTGCTGGCGCGCTTCGATCCGACAGACCAGGAGGGCGAGGCGCGGAGCGGGGCGGCGGAGCTGGCCTCGGCGCGCACGGACCTGGCGACGGCGGAGTGGAACCGCGATCAGACGAAGGAGCTGTTCGGCCAGGGCGCCGTGCCGGAGCGCGACCTGAAGGCGGCGGAGCAGGCGGTGGCCGCGGCACGGGCGCGGGTGGCGGCGGCGGAATCGCGGTTGCAGACGGCGAGCCGGATGGAGCGCGACACCCGGGTGGTGGCGCCGTTCACGGGCGTGATCGAGAAGCGTGAGGCGGACCCGGGCGAGCACGTCACGCGCAGCCAGCCGCTGTTCACGATCGTGCGGAACGAGGTGCTGGAGCTGGCGGCGCAGCTTCCGGCGCGCAAGGCGGAGGGGATCGCGCCGGGCCAGCCGGTCGTCTTCAACGCCGCCGGCGCGCCGTTCGAGGGGAAGGTGGCGCGGGTCAGCCCGACGATCGACCCGACCACGCGCTCGATCACCGTGTACGTGCACGTGCCGAACCCGGACGGCGCGCTGAAGGGGGGCACGTTCGCGACGGGACGGGTGGTACGTCGCACGCTGCCGAACGCGCTGGCGGTGCCGACGGCGGCGGTGCGGCAGGCGCCGAACACGGGGCAGCCGTTCGTCTACAAGATCGAGGGCGGCACGATCGCGGAGGCGCCGGTGGTGCTGGGCATCGTCGACGAGGCGCGCGAGGTGGTCGAGGTGCGCGATGGTCTGAAGGAGGGCGACCGTGTGGTGGTCGGCAACGTGGGGCTGCTGGCCGAGGGGATGCGGGTGCAGATCCTGGGCACGGACCAGGGCGGGGC
>JADGGV010000830.1 GCA_019689775.1 Gemmatimonadota bacterium | reverse complement strand
CCGCCCGCCACGCCTGGTACGTGATCCCCGCCACCAGCACCTGCCCCTGCATCCGCGCCCTCACCCCGAACTCCCGCTCCACGCGCAGCTCCCCCGCCAGCCGCAGCCGCGGGATCACGACGTTCAGCTCCGGCCCGAGCGCGTAGACGCGCGTGCGCAGCCCGCGCAGCGCCGGCGGCACGTCCGTTCCGCGGTCGTCGCTCACCTGCCAGAGCGCGTATCCGGCCACGCCCACCAACGCGACGCGCAGCACGCCGACCCCCGCGCCGCCCTGAACCTGGATCGTGTTGCCGCGCCGGATGTCGATCCCGCGCTTCCGCATGTTCAGGTCGTAGCTCGCCAGCGCCGACGCGCGCCACGCCCGCGGCCGGTTCCGGAACACCCCGCCGCCCAGCGAGAACTGGTGCGTCCAGAAGCCGCGCCCCACACCGCCCCGACGCGGCTCGAAGCGCCCCGTCGGCGCGTAGAACGTGTACGCCGCCACCGCGTCGGCGCCGCTCCAGCGCCACCCCAGCTTCAGCGGTTGCACGATGAGGTCGCCGAGGCCCTGCCGGTCGAGCGAGACCCGCGGGTCGTCGCTGTTCAGCGAGATCTTCGCGAGCGGCACGCCCGCCGCGACCGTCACGAACGGCCAGCCCCGCGGCTTCAGCGTCAGCGCCGCGCCGATCGCGTTCGCGCGGGCATCGACATCCAGCCCCTCGATCGGGACCCGCCTCCCCTCGCGGTCCAACAGCCGATCCGCCGAGTACCGGAGGAAGCGGTCGATCAGGTAGAGTCCCGAGTCCGCCTGGATCCCGGCATTGATCCCCGCCGCACCCAGCACCTTCTGCCCGAGCTGCTGCTGGGCCGACGCCGCGCCGCCGGCCACCGCCAGGAGCACGCCGAGGACCGCCGCCACGCGCGCCGCGGCCACCCGGCCGCGGGGAAGAGAAGAGCCCACCTCGATGCGCACGGGACCGCCCGGTCATCGGGTCCGCGCGGAGCGCCCGCCGCGGCCGCCCCGCCGGGCCGGCCC
>JADGGV010000829.1 GCA_019689775.1 Gemmatimonadota bacterium | reverse complement strand
CCCCCGCGGCGCTCCGCTCGGAGACCGCGGGGGCGGGGGCGCTCGGTCCGGCCGCCGCGTGGGATCAGCCCTGCGGCTTCGGCTCGCGCTTCGCCGCGCGCTCCCGGACGATGCGATGGAGGATCCCCGCCAGCGCGATCGCGCACGCGGCGACCAGCAGGATCGCCAGCGCCTGCTCCTTGGCGGCATCGAAGGTCATGTCGGTTCCTCTCGTGGGGCCGACGGGCCGCCGCGCGTCAGTCCTTCTTCGCGCTCGTCCTCCGACGACCGATGCGGAGGACCATCACGGCGCCACCCAGGGCGCAGACCGCGAACAGGAGAACCCCGAAGGCGTATTCGGCGGGAACCGTGCGGAGGGCGTCGGGCATAAGGCTCCGAAGGCGAGGGTGGTCGGGTGCGGACCGGGGGCACTACGGCACCCACGGTCCCGTTACCTCGTCTACCACTCGTCGGAGTATCGGCCGCAGCCGCGTCGCACTTTAGGGCATTCCCCCTCGCGGCGCCCGCCCTCGCGAATGGACACTTCCGGAACGAAGTGTCCACCATCGTGACCGAATTGCGCGGTGCCGAGCGCGGCCCCGCAACCCTGCCGAGACCGCCATTTCCCGTTGCCCCTTGGGCTTACGCCAAATTCCACGCCCCGGCACGCACTTCGCAACTCCAGGCGGGTGGACGTCGTCGCGCGGCGTCGACACTCGCGCCGCTCGGCGACCGTACGGTAACCCGAACATGATCCTCGCTCAGCGATTCCTCGAACTGAACGGCGATCCGTTCGCCGCCTACATGGCGCTCCAGCGAGCGCTGCTCGCGCGCTACGTCTCCCGCGGCGGCACCGTCGAGCAGTGGTGCGAGCGCCTGGCGCCCGCGTTTCAGCGTCGCTACGCGTCGATGCTGACCGTAGCCGCCGGCCGGTAGCGCGCGACCGTTCGAGCCCCGGGCCCGCCGCTGGCGGCCCTCCCCGCCCCGCAGCACCCGATCACCGGCGGCACCGCCGGCGCACGCACCGCTCCACACC
>JADGGV010000147.1 GCA_019689775.1 Gemmatimonadota bacterium | reverse complement strand
ATAGATTAGCGTGTGTCTCGTGGGCTCGGAGATGTGTATAAGAGACAGGGGGGGGGGGCCGGCGCCGCCGGCCGCGCCGGGCGCCCGCGCCGACAGCGCCGGCGCGGTGCAGAGCCTGGGCCGCTCGCTCGATTCGTACCTCGGCAAGGACGCGCCGAAGGAGCTGAAGAAGCGGCTCGGCGAGTTCCGCGACTACGTCGTCGCCGTCGGCCAGGAGCTGGCCGAGCGGAAGGGCGAGAAGCTCGAGACGCTGTTCCCGGCGATCGCCGCGCTCGCGAAGAAGAAGGACGGCGAGGGGCTCGATGCCGCGCTGGCCGAGGTGCTGGGCGCCGCCGGCTTCACGCCGGCCGGGAAGATGTGGCTGCGCGACGGCCGCAGCGGCCAGACCTTCGATCAGCCGGTCACCGTCGGTGCGATCTACATGCTGAAGCTGTCGCACCTCGTCGACGACAAGATTCACGCCCGCTCCATCGGGCCCTACTCCCTCGTCACCCAGCAGCCGCTGGCCGGGAAGGCGCAGTTCGGCGGCCAGCGCTTCGGGGAGATGGAGGTGTGGGCGCTCGAGGCGTATGGCGCCGCGCACACGCTTCAGGAGATCCTGACCGTCAAGAGCGACGACGTCGCCGGGCGCTCGCGTGTCTACGAGGCCATCGTGAAGGGGGAGAACCTCCCGGAACCGGGCATCCCCGAGTCCTTCAACGTGCTCGTGAAGGAGCTTCAGTCGCTCGGGTTGTCCGTCACGCTCGGTCGGGAGGAGTAACGTAGATGGCGAGCTCGGTGAGGCCGGAAACGACGGCGGCGGCGCAGAGCCGCCGCCCGCTCCGCCGGACGCGGCCCGCCGACAGCCCGGTCGCTGCTGTTTTTCTCATTCGGCTTACCATGCCGGGAGAGTGAAATGATTGATTTCCCGCGTACCCGCGAGCCACGGTCGAGCGACTTCGACTACATCCAGCTCAAGATCGCCTCGCCCGAGGAGATCCGGAGCTGGTCGTACGGCGAGGTCACGAAGCCGGAGACCATCAATTACCGCTCCTTCAAGCCCGAGCGGGATGGGCTCTTCTGCGAGCGCATCTTCGGACCCGTGAAGGACTGGGAGTGCCACTGCGGCAAGTTCAAGCGCATCCGCTTCCGTGGGCACATCTGCGACAAGTGCGGCGTCGAGGTGACGCTCTCCAAGGTCCGCCGCGAGCGGATGGGGCACATCGAGCTCGCGGTGCCGGTCGCCCACATCTGGTTCTTCAAGACGCTGCCGAGCCAGATGGGCTACCTCCTCGGCATGACGCTGCGTGACCTGGAGCAGATCATCTATTACGCGAAGTACGTGGTGACGAACCCGGGCAACCAGACGGACCGGGTGCGCTACCAGCAGCTCCTCGACGAGGACGAGTACTACGAGCTGCGGGTCAAGGCGCGCGAGGAGGGCGACACCGCGTTCAAGGCGGAGATCGGCGCCGAGGCGGTGCGCACGCTCCTGCGCCAGCTCGACGAGCCCGACCGGCCGGTCGAGGAGCGCAACAAGGACGGCCACGGCATCGACCGGCTGGCCGAGCGGCTGCGCGCCGAGGTCGCCACGGAGACCAGCCAGCACCGCAAGAAGCAGAAGCTCAAGCGGCTGAAGGTGCTGGATGCGATCCGCAACTCGGGCACCTCCGTCGAGACGCGCAACAAGCCCGAGTGGATGATCATGGACGTGATCCCGGTCATCCCGCCGGACCTGCGTCCGCTCGTTCCGCTCGACGGCGGCCGCTTCGCCACCTCCGACCTGAACGACCTCTACCGCCGGGTGATCAACCGGAACAACCGGTTGAAGAAGCTCATGGAGATGCGCGCGCCGGAGGTGATCCTGCGCAACGAGAAGCGCATGCTCCAGGAGGCGGTGGATGCGCTCTTCGACAATGGGCGGCGCAGCAAGGCGATCCGCGGCCGCGGCAAGCGCCCGCTCAAGTCGCTCTCCGACATGCTGAAGGGCAAGCAGGGCCGCTTCCGCCAGAACTTGCTCGGCAAGCGCGTGGACTACTCGGGCCGCTCGGTCATCGTCGTCGGCCCGGAGCTCAAGCTGCACCAGTGCGGGCTGCCGAAGGCCATGGCGGTCGAGCTCTTCAAGCCGTTCATCATCCACGAGCTGGAGAAGCGCGGCGAGGCCGAGACGGTCAAGCGCGCCAAGAAGCTCGTCGAGCGCGACGACCCGAAGGTCTACGAGGTGCTCGAGGAGATCATCAAGGACCACCCGGTGCTGCTGAACCGGGCGCCCACGCTGCACCGCCTCGGCATCCAGGCGTTCGAGCCGGTGCTGGTCGAGGGGAAGGCGATCCGGATCCACCCGCTCGTCTGCGCGGCCTTCAACGCCGACTTCGACGGGGACCAGATGGCCGTGCACGTGCCGCTCTCCTTCGAGGCGCAGCTCGAGGCGCGGGTCCTCATGCTCGCGGCCAACAACATCCTGCTGCCGTCGAACGGCCGGCCGGTCGCCTCGCCGACGCAGGACATGGTCATCGGCTGCTACTACCTGACCAAGGCGCCGCTGAACGTGCAGGACGCCGAGGATGCGGCCCGCAATCCGCGCCTCAGCAAGGAGCGGCGCGAGGCGGCCGAGAAGGCGCTGGACGAGATCTACGCCAAGGCGCCGCGCTACGGGCGCTTCGCCGAGGCCGAGATGGCGCTCACGCTCGGCGTGGTCACGTTCCACACGCCGTGCTGGTTCTGGGTCGAGAAGAAGCGCCTCGATGAGGCCGAGCAGGAGGAGGTGCGCCGCGGCAAGTGGGTCCGCACCACCGTCGGCCGCATCATCTTCAACTCCGTCGTCCCCGAGGAGCTGGGCTTCTGGAACAGCACCATGGGGAAGAAGGAGCTCGGCGACATCATCTTCGGGGCCTACCGGACCGTGGGGCTGCGCCGGACCACCGAGTTCCTCGACTCGCTCAAGGACTTCGGCTTCCGCTACGCGACGCGCGGCGGCATCAGCGTCGGCGTCGTCGACCTCGAGGTGCCGGAGGAGAAGGGCGAGATCCTGCGCGACGCCGAGGAGGAGGTCAGCCGCTTCACGCGGGCGTACCAGAACGGCGTCATCTCGAACGGCGAGCGCTACAACAAGGTCATCGACACCTGGACGCACGCCAACAACGACGTCGCCGACGCCATGGTGCGCCGCCTGGAGCGCGCCAACGGCGGCTTCAACCCGGTGTTCATGATGATGAACTCCGGCGCCCGCGGGAACCGCGACCAGATGCGGCAGCTCGCCGGGATGCGCGGGCTGATGGCCAAGCCGCAGAAGAAGCTGACGGGCGGCATCGGCGAGATCATCGAGAGCCCGATCAAGTCGAACTTCCGCGAGGGGCTCACCGTGCTCGAGTACTTCATCTCGACGCACGGGGCGCGGAAGGGTCTCGCGGACACGGCGCTCAAGACGGCCGACGCCGGCTACCTCACGCGCCGTCTCGTCGACGTGGCGCAGGACGTCACCATCACCGAGGAGGACTGCGGCACGATCCTCGGCATCGAGATGTCGGCGCTGAAGGAGGGCGAGGACATCATCGAGCCGCTCAAGGACCGCATCGTCGGCAACGTCGCGCTCGAGGACGTCATCGACCCGATCGACGGCGAGCTGCTCGTGCGGGCCGGCGAGCTGATCGACGAGACCGACGCCGACAACATCGAGGACGCCGGCATCCAGACGGTCAAGATCCGCTCGGTCCTGACCTGCGAGGCGAAGCGCGGGATCTGCCGCCAGTGCTACGGCCGTAACCTCGCCACCATGGACCCGGTCGACATCGGCGAGGCGGTCGGCATCCTGGCCGCCCAGTCGATCGGCGAGCCCGGCACGCAGCTCACGCTGCGCACGTTCCACATCGGCGGCACCGCCGCGCGCATCGCCGCGCAGACGCAGCGCAAGTCGAAGGTGGACGGCAAGATCAGCTTCGAGCGCATCACGTTCGTCGAGACGCCCGGGGGCGAGCGGATCGTCACCAGCCGCGAGGGCGAGATCGTGCAGATGACGCGCGAGGGCGTCGTCCGTAGCCGCCTGGCCGTGCCCTACGGCGCCACCCTCGCCGTCACCGACGGCCAGATGATCGAGGCCGGCGACCTGCTCTTTAGCTGGGACCCGTACTCCGAGCCGATCGTCGCCGACTTCGGCGGCAAGGTCAAGTTCATCGACATCGTCGAGGACGAGACCGTGCGCGAGGAGCTCGACGAGTCCACCGGCCGGCGCCAGCTCGTCATCATCGAGGACCGCGAGAAGCGGCTCCATCCGATGATCGAGATCCACGACGCCAAGACCGGTGAGAAGCTCCGCGAGTTCATCGTCCCGGTCGGCGCGCAGCTCACCGTCCGCGACAGCGAGATCGTCGAGCCCGGCGCCACGCTCGCCAAGATCAGCCGCGAGGTCTACAAGACCCGCGACATCACCGGCGGTCTGCCGCGCGTCGCCGAGCTCTTCGAGGCCCGTCGGCCCAAGGACCCCGCCGTCATCACCGAGATCGACGGCACGATCCGCTTCGGCGAGATCAAGCGCGGCAAGCGCGAGATCATCGTTGTGCCGGAGAACGGGCCCGAGCGCATCTACGAGGTCCCCGTCGGCAAGCACCTGCGCGTCCACGAGGGCGACATGGTCCGCGCCGGCGACCGCCTCAGCGAGGGGCCCGTCAACCCGCACGACATCCTGCGGATCAAGGGCCCGCGCGCCGTCCAGGAGTATCTGCTCAACGAGGTGCAGGAGGTCTATCGCCTCCAGGGCGTGAAGATCAACGACAAGCACATCGGCGTCATCGTGCGCCAGATGCTCCAGAAGGTCCGCATCACCGACCCCGGTGACAGCGAGTACCTCGAGGGCGAGCACGTCGACCGCGCCGAGTTCCGTGAGACGAACCAGAAGCTCATCGCCCGCGGCGCCACGCCGGCCCGCAGCGAGCCGCTCCTGCTCGGCATCACCAAGGCCTCCCTCACGACGCAGTCGTTCATCTCGGCCGCGTCGTTCCAGGAGACCACCCGCGTGCTCACGGATGCGGCCGTCCGCGGCGCCCGGGACGAGCTGATCGGCCTCAAGGAGAACATCATCATCGGCCACCTCATCCCCGCGGGCACGGGCGTGCACCGCAACACGGAGATCGAGTTCCTCGTCCAGGGCGTCCCGCTCCCGGGCGAGGAGGAGGCCGCCGCCCGCGAGCGCGATCTCTTCCCCGGGCTGCCGGCCGCCACGGCCACCGCCCCGGAGGAGGCCCAGGAGGAGGCCGCTCGCGGCGATTGAGCCTCACCGTCGCCCCGCGCGGCAGGCCGGGCCGCCCCTTGACGCTCCAAGGGGCGGCCCTTACATTGTAAAGTCTGTCCAGCCACTTTTTGCCGGCGGCGGGGACTTCCGGTCCCCGCCCTTTTTCGGTGCACCAGGGACTCGCGAATGCCGACGATCAACCAGCTCGTTCGTAAGCGGCGCAAGGCGGTCGAGAAGAAGGAGAAGGCGCCCGCGCTCCAGGCGAACCCGCAGAAGCGGGGCGTCTGCACGCGCGTGTATACGACGACGCCGAAGAAGCCGAATTCCGCGCTGCGGAAGGTGGCGCGCGTTCGTCTCACGAACGGCTACGAGGTCACGGCCTACATCCCCGGCGAGGGGCACAACCTCCAGGAGCACTCGATCGTGCTGATCCGCGGGGGGCGCGTGAAGGACCTGCCGGGTGTGCGCTACCACATCATTCGAGGGACGCTGGATGCCAGCGGCGTGAACGATCGCCGCCAGGGCCGGTCCAAGTACGGAGCCAAGAGGCCGAAGTAAGCCATGAGCCGACGCCAGCGAGCGGTCAAGCGTGAGGTGCCGCCGGATCCGCAGTTTGGGTCCACGACGGTGAGCAAGTTCATCAACGCCCTCATGCTCGACGGGAAGAAGTCGGTGGCCGAGACGATCTTCTACGATGCGATGCGCATCATCGAGGAGCGGACCGGCCAGCCGGCGATGAACGTCTTCAAGCAGGCGGTCAACAACGCGAAGCCGGTCCTCGAGGTGAAGAGCCGCCGGGTCGGCGGCGCGACCTACCAGGTGCCGGTGGAGGTGCGCCCGGAGCGGCGCAATGCGCTGGCGATGAAGTGGCTGGTGGGCTTCGCGCG
Source organism: Gemmatimonadota bacterium (assembly GCA_019689775.1). Lineage (GTDB taxonomy): Bacteria > Gemmatimonadota > Gemmatimonadetes > Longimicrobiales > RSA9 > JADGGV01. Next base: position 2,471 of record JADGGV010000147.1, on the reverse strand, counting down.
CGAGCGTGGCGAGAAGAGCATGGCCGAGCGGCTGGCGGCGGAGCTCATGGCGGCGGCCCGCAACGAGGGCGCCACCATCAAGAAGAAGGACGATACGCACCGGATGGCCGAGGCGAACAAGGCCTTCGCGCATTATCGGTGGTAAGGAAATAGATCGGTATGGCTCGCACCACCCCGCTGGAGAAGCTGCGCAACATCGGCATCATGGCGCACATTGATGCCGGGAAGACGACGACGACGGAGCGCATCCTGTACTACACGGGCCGCGTGCACCGGATGGGCGAGGTGCACGAGGGCGCCGCGACGATGGACTGGATGGAGCAGGAGCAGGAGCGCGGCATCACCATCACGTCGGCGACGACGACGGCGTACTGGGATCGGTTTGGCGAGCGCTACCGGATCAACATCATCGACACGCCCGGACACGTCGACTTCACGGTCGAGGTGGAGCGGTCGCTGCGCGTGCTGGACGGCGCGGTGGCTGTCTTCTGCGCGGTGGGGGGCGTCGAGCCGCAGTCGGAGACGGTGTGGCGGCAGGCCGACCGGTACGGCGTGCCGCGCATCGCGTTCGTCAACAAGATGGATCGCGTCGGCGCGGACTTCGAGAACGTCGTGCGGATGATCCGCGATCGTCTCGGCGCCCAGGCCTACCCGGTCCACTACCCGCTCGGGCAGGGCGAGCTGTTCACCGGGATGGTGGACATCGTGCGGCGTGTCGAGCTCGTGTACGACACGGACGCGCTCGGCGCCACCTGGACCGAGGGGCCGGTGCCGGACGCGCTCAAGGACAAGGTCGAGCAGCTCCGGCACGAGCTGTTGGAGGCCGCGGTCGAGCACGACGAGGAGCTGCTGGAGAAGTACCTCGGCGGCGAAGAGATCACGGAGGCCGAGCTGCGGCGTGCGATCCGCAAGGCGACGATCGCCGGCGCGATCGTCCCGGTGCTGTGCGGCTCCGCCTTCAAGAACAAGGGCGTGCAGCAGCTGCTGAACGCGGTGGTCGACTATCTGCCGTCGCCGCTCGACATCCCGTCGGTCCAGGGGCACCTGCCGCACCACGACGAGACGCCGGTCGAGCGGCATGCGTCGGACGACGAGCCGTTCGCCGCGCTCGCGTTCAAGATCATGACCGACCCCTTCGTCGGGAAGCTGACGTACTTCCGTGTCTATTCGGGCTCGCTGCGCTCCGGCTCGTACGTCTACAACGCGACGCGGGACCGTCGGGAGCGCGTCGGTCGCATCCTCCAGATGCACGCGAACCACCGCGACGAGCTGGAGGAGGTCTACGCGGGCGACATCGCGGCCGCCATCGGTCTGAAGGATACGAAGACCGGCGACACGCTGTGCGACGAGAAGAACCCGATCATCCTGGAGGCGATGCGCTTCCCGGAGCCGGTGATCGACGTCGCGATCGAGCCGAAGACCAAGGCGGACCAGGACAAGCTGGCGCACGGGCTCCAGAAGCTGGCCGAGGAGGACCCGACGTTCCGGGTTTACACGGACCAGGAGACGGGGCAGACGATCATCGCGGGGATGGGCGAGCTGCACCTCGAGATTATCGTCGACCGCCTGCGCCGCGAGTTCAAGGTCGAGGCGAACGTCGGCCGGCCGCAGGTGGCCTACCGCGAGACGATCCGGAAGGAAGCGCTCAACGTCGAGGGCAAGTTCGTCCGACAGACGGGTGGCCGCGGGCAGTACGGGCACGTCGTCATCAACCTCTACCCCGCCTCGCCGGGCACCGGCTTCATCTTCGAGGACAAGATCGTCGGCGGCGTCGTGCCCCGGGAGTACATCGGGCCCGCCGAGGAGGGGATGAAGGAAGCCATGGAGAACGGCGTCCTGGCCGGCTACCCCATGGTCGATCTTCGCGTGGAACTCATCGACGGGAGCTACCACGACGTCGACTCGAGCGAGATGGCGTTCAAGATCGCCGGTTCGATGGCGCTGAAGGAGGCGGCCCGGCGGGCGGAGCCCGTGCTCCTCGAGCCGATCATGGACGTCGAGGTCGTCACGCCCGCCGAGTACATGGGCGACGTGATGGGCGACCTGGCCTCGCGGCGGGGCAAGATCGGCGGCATGACGCAGCGCGGCGATGCCCAGGTCATCGGCGCCAGCGTGCCGCTCTCGGAGATGTTCGGCTACTCCACGACGCTCCGCTCGATGTCCCAGGGGCGGGCCGTCTACTCGATGCAGTTCTCGCGCTACGAGGAAGTTCCGAAGGCGAAGGCGGAAGAGATCATCGCGAAGCTGCGGGCGTAATCACCATCGGTTGACGGGCGGCCTCGAGCGGTCCGCGCCCCGGGGGGCGAAACCATTTCCCGGGGCGTGGGCCGCCGAGCGCTAGCTGCGAACCGCAACGGGGGAGCGGAGACCACCATGGCCAAGGCGAAGTTTGAGCGGACGAAGCCGCACGTGAACGTGGGGACGATTGGGCACGTGGACCACGGGAAGACGACGTTGACGGCGGCGATCAC
>JADGGV010000146.1 GCA_019689775.1 Gemmatimonadota bacterium | reverse complement strand
CTGCACGCCGGGCCCCGCGACACGGGATCGGGGAGGGGGTATGGGGATGTCGCGGGGCTGTCTCGTGCTCGTGCTGGCCTGGGGCGTCTCGGCGGGGCCCCTGGCCGGACCGCTGGCGGCGCAGGCGACGGATTCCGCGACCGCCGCGGACTCCGCCCGCTCGCAGCGCCACGTCCCGCCGTTCTTCACCTACCGCGATGCGCTACTCTTCGGCGGCTTTCTCGCCGCCGGCATCGCGCTCGCGCCCGCGGACCGCGACCTCGCGCGCACGCTCCAGGACTCGAGCTTCCAGCAGAGCCCGTTCATGCGGACCGCGGCGGGCTTTTTCGGCTTCATGGGGCAGCCGGCGCCGCAGATCATCGGCGTCGGGCTCTACGGCGTCGGCCGGCTCGTCCACTCGCGGCGCGCAGCGGCGCTCGGCCTCCACGGCCTGGAGGCGATGGTGCTCGCCACGGGCGTGACCAATGTCGGCAAGTTCGCGCTCGGCCGCGCCCGCCCCTTCGTCCACGTCGACACCGTGCCATTCTCCTTCGGCTTCCTGCGCGGCTTCAAGGGACGCGACTTCCAGTCGTTCCCGTCGGGCCACGCCACCACCGCGTTCGCCGCGGCCGCCGCAGTCACCGCCGAGACCAGCCACTGGGCGGACGAGAGCGGCTGGTGGCCGGGGTGGAAGATCGTCATCGGCACGACCATGTTCAGCGGCGCCACGCTCGTCGGCGTCTCGCGCATGTTCCACGACCAGCACTGGGCGACGGACGTCGCCGCCGGCGCCGCGATCGGCACGTTCAGCGGGATCAAGACCGTGCGCTACGTCTATCGGCACCCGCAGAACAAGGTCGACCGGGTGCTGCTGTCGACCACGCTCGCGCCGCTCCCCGGCGGCGGGATGTACGCCGGCTGGACGCTGAGGACCGGCGGCGGCGCCCGGGGCGCGCCGATCCCCGTCCAGCCGAAATAGGCAGATTCTGCCCTTCTCCCCGGCGCGCGTCGGCGTAACGTTGCTCCCTATCTCCCCGAGCCCCGGCCGCCGCCCGGCGACGCGCGCGTCGCCGCCTGGCGGGCCACCGGGGCTCGGGGCGCATCCAACGCTCGCTCCATCCGTCATCGAGGCAGCCCCCGGCCGTGCGGGGGTTCCGCGATTCGGGCCGCGACTCGGCGCCGGACGTCCGGGCGGGCGTGCCCCACACACGATCACAGGAGACACGATGCCCCTCGGTCTGTGCTACAACGACCCGCTCGTCGCCACGCTGCGGGAGGTGTTCGGCGCGAACATCGTGCGGGTCCCGGAGGAGCGGATCCGGCCGGTCACGGTGCTGGCGACCCACGGCCGGACGACGGCGTTCCGCGGTGCGCTCGCGCCGCTCCTCGCCGATGGCGCGCCGATCGACGTGCCGGTCCAGGAGTCGCGGATGGCGAACGTGTCGGGGCGTCGGTCGACCTCCGTCCAGCTCGATCTCGGGCTCCAGATCCTGGGCGGCTTCCTGAAGGCGCTCCAGATCCCCTCGGCCGGGATCGCCGCGCAGTTCGACGGCGCGCGGAAGGTGTCCTTCCAGTTCCAGGACGTGATGCGCCTCTTCGTCGACACCGGCGAGCTGGGGCAGCGGCTTCGAGGCCGGGTCGTCGACCGGGACAACCCGGCCGCGCGCATCCTCTTCGACGACGACTGGAAGTTCCTCGTCGTGGACTCCGTCATCACCAGCAGCGACTTCGCGATCCACGTCGACGAGGCGACGCGGCCCGGCTTCGCGCTCGACCTACCGGCCGTCCAGCGGATCGTGGCCGAGGCGAACGCGGACGTGCACGTGGAATCCGCCTCCGGGCGGGACCTGACGTTCCGGGGGGACAAGCCGCTCACCTACGCGTTCACGTGCGTGCGGCTGTTCCTGAGCCCCGACGGCCGGATCACCGCGATGCCGCCGGCGGGCGACGTCCCCGCGCTGGCTGCCCTGCTGCGCCCATCCGCCGCGGCCGAGCGCGAGCCGCGCGATGCGCCGGCCCGTGTCCTCCTCGTCCAGGCGCCGGCGATGATCGACGTCGACATGCGCGGGGCGCTCGTGCTCGCGTGAGCCGCGGGTCCCGCCGAGGATCCGCCACGGCGGCGAGCGGGCGCCCGGCGGGCATGCGTCCGCCGTCGTCGCCTGCGACCGCGGCGGGTTCCGGATCCTGGACGCGTCGAAGGAGGGTTGGGGGAGGTCGGAAGCGGCGCCCGCTCGCTCGGGCGGTCGGCCGTGCGCTACGCGGAGCGCAAGATGCTCGTGCAGGTGCGGTGATGTCCGACGATCATGCGGAGGGAGGCGGCCCATGCGATGGAAGGGAGTCGTCGGCCGCGGCTTCACGGCCGAAGAGTTCGACCGCTACGTTCGCAGCCTGACGTTCCCGGCGTGGCGGCCACGCTTCGTCGTCGTGCACAACACGCAGGTGCCGATGCTCGCGGAGTGGCACCGCGTGCCGCCCGAGCGGCGCATGCTCGGCTTCGTCACCTACTACCGGGACGAGCAGCGCTGGTCGGGCGGCCCGCACCTCTTCATCGCCGACGACCGGATCTGGGTCTTCACGCCGCTCACCGTGCCGGGCGTGCACTCGCCGTCGTGGAACGCCGTCTCGCTCGGCGTCGAGCTGGTCGGCGACTACGACCACGAGCCGATGAGCCCCGACGTGTGGAGCAACGCCGTGCAGGCGCTGGCCACGCTCCACGACGCGCTCGGGCTCGACCCCGGCACGCTGCGGTTCCACAAGGAGGACCCGAAGACGACGCACACGTTTTGCCCGGGGCGCGCGGTCGACAAGGCCGCGCTCATCGCCGCCATCCGCGCCGAGATGGCAAGCGACGCGGGCGAGCACCTGCCGGCGCGGAGCCGCGCGTTCCGCATCGAGGCGGAAGCGGAGGCGTCCCTCGCGGCGCACGAAGGGAACGCGGGCTGACTGCGTCGGCTCGTGGCCCGGGCCGCCGGCGACCCGCGCCGCGGCCGCTCGCCCGGCGTCTACTCCTCCGCCTTCGCCCGGACCGGGCGCACCCGCATCCCGTCGCGCAGCTCGTCCGAGGGGTTCAGCACCAGCGTCGCGCCGTCGTCGATGCCGGCGAGGACCTCGACGGTCGGGCCGTAATCGCGGCCGAGCTGGACCTCGCGGAACGTCACGACCCCGGAGCGGTCGACGGTGGCGACGCGCGGCGTGCCGGTGCCGATCACGAGCGCGCCGGCCGGGATGGTGAGCGGCGGATGGGCGCGGTCGAGCGCGAGCCGGACCTCGGCGTACATCCCGGGGAGGAGCGCGCCGTCGGGGTTCGGGACGTCGATCTCGGCCTGGAGCGTCCGCGAGGTTGGGTCGAGCGCGCCGGCGGTGCGGGCGACGACGCCGGCGAAGATCCTGCCGGGGTACTCGCGCAGCGTGACCTCCGCGCGCTGCCCGACCGCGACCGACGTCGCCTCGGTCTGCGGCACGGCGATGAAGATGCGGATCGTGTCGACCTGCGCGAGGGAGAAGAGCGGCGCGGAGGCGCCGGCGGCGGTCGTCGAGCCGCCGGCCGCGGAGATGAGCGCGCCGACGTCGACGTTGCGGCTGGTGATGATGCCGGCGAACGGGGCGACGACGCGCTCGTACGCCTGCTGCGCGGCCAGGCGCTGCACGTTCGCCTCCTGCTGCGCGACGGTGGCGCGGGCGGCCTCGTAGGCGGTCGCGCGCTCGTCCAGCTCCTGGCGCGTGATCGCGCTGTCGGCGGCGAGGGCGCGGTAGCGCTCGAGCGTCGTGGCCGCGAGCGCGAGCGCGGCGCGCGCCTGCTCGAGGCTGGCCTGGGCCTGGAGGAGCTGCTGGTCGGTCTCCGGCGACTCGATCGTGGCCAGGAGCTGGCCGGCGCGCACGCGCGCGCCCAGGTCGGCGTACCAGCGGCGGACGTAGCCGTTGATGCGCGCGTAGACCGGCGCCTGGTGCAGCGGCTGGATGGTGCCGGGGAGCGAGATCGTGACGTCCCGCGTCGCGCGCGTGGCGCTGGCGACGAGGACGCTGGGCATCGAGTCCGCGGCGGCGGCCTCGGCCACGAGCTGCTGGCGGCGCGTCACGCGCGGCACGATGCCGATGGCGAGGAGCGAAGCGAAGACGACGCCGGCGCCGGCGAGGAGGCCGCGGCGCGAGCGCGGGCGCGCGGGGGCGCCGGCGCCGCCACCGGGGAACGCGGCCGGGCGCTCGCGCTCCCGGACGGACGGCGGGGTCATGGCTCGACCTCCACGGGCTGCGGGGCGGGGTGCCGCCCCCGCAGCGCGGTGTAGACGATGGGGACGAAGACGAGCGTGGCGACGGTGGCGAGGACGAGCCCGCCGATGACGGCGCGCCCGAGCGGCGCGTTCTGCTCGCCGCCCTCGCCCAGCCCGAGCGCCATGGGGAGCATGCCGATGACCATGGCGAGCGCGGTCATGAGGACGGGGCGAAGTCGCTCGTGGCCGGCGGCGAGCGCGGCCTGCACGGCGTCGAGGCCGGCGCGGCGTTGCTCGTTCGCGAACGAGACGACGAGCACGCTGTTCGCCGTCGCCACGCCGACGGCCATGATCGCGCCCATGAGCGAGGGCACGTTGAGCGTGGTGCGTGTGACGAAGAGCATCCAGGCGATGCCGGCGAGCGCGCCCGGGAGCGCGGCGACGATGATGAGCGGGTCGGTCCACGACTGGTAGTTCACGACCAGCATGAGGTAGACGAGGACGATCGCGAACAGGATGCCGAGGCCGAGACCGACGAACGAGGCGCGCATGCTCGCCACCTGCCCGCGCATCGTGATCGTGGTCCCCTTCGGCAGCGTCTTGCGCAGGTCCTGCACGACGCGGTCGACGTCGGCGGCCACGCCGCCGAGGTCGCGCCGCTCCGCGTTCGCGAAGACGTCGGCGACCGGCTGCACGTCGTAGTGGTTGACGACGGCCATCCCGGTCGTGCGCTCGGCGCTCGCCAGGTCGCCGAACATCTCCGGGGGCGTGGCGCCGTGGTCCACCGCGACCGGCGTGCGGTTCAGGTCCTCCAGGCTCGTGATCCGGTACTGCGGCGTCTGCACGCCGACGCGGTAGCTGATCCCGTTCTGCGGGTTGATCCAGAAGTTCGGCGCCGTCTGCCCGCTAGAGCTGAGCGAGATCAGCAGGTTGTTGGCGACGTCGCGCTGCGTCAGCCCCATCTGCTGCGCCTTGTCGCGGTCGACGGAGAAGAGGAACTCCGGCGCATTCATGACCTGGTGCACGTGGACGTCGGCGGCGCCGGGGATGCGGCGCACGCGCCGCGCGACCTCCTGCGCCAGCCGGTAGCTCGCCTGCTTGTCCTTCCCCGCCACCTGCACGTCGATCGCCGCCGGCAGCCCGAAGTTCAGGATCTGGCTGACGATGTCCGCCGGCTGGTAGAACGTCGTGAGCTGCGGCAGCTCGCGCGCGATCGCGGCGCGGATGCGGCGGCGGTAGTCGTCCGTGCGGCCGCGCCGGTGCGGCGCGAGGATGACGACGATGTCGCCATCCTGTGGGCCGACCGTGGCGGCGCTCGCGGTCGAGAGGTTCAGGCTGCCGCTCGTCATCCCGATCGTCGACAGCACGAGCGAGAGGTCCGAGGGCGGCACGACCCGGCGGATGATGCGCTCCGCCTGCGCCGTGAGCTGCTCCGTGGCCTCGAGGCGCGTGCCGGGCGGCGCGCGCACGTGCAGCATCAGCGAGCCGGTGTCGACCTCGGGGAAGAAGTCCTCGCCGATGAACGGCACCAGCAGCACGACCGAGGCGACGCAGAAGGCGGTGAAGCCGAGCCCGACGGCGCGCCGCCGCTCCAGCGCGGCCAGCAGCAGCGCGCGGTAGCCGGCGCGGAAACGCTCGAAGCGCGCGTCGACCCACGCGTTCACGCGCCAGAACAGCCCGCCGAACACCCGGCGGTGGTGCCCCTCCGGGCCGTAGTACGTCAGCTCGCCGCGCATGAGGTACGCGGCCATCGTCGGCAGCAGCGTGATCGACAGGAAGTACGACGCGAGCACCGCGAAGATCACCGCCATCGCCAGCGGCGTGAACAGGAACTTCGCCGTGCCGGTGAGGAAGAAGACCGGCACGAAGACGATGCAGATCGCGAGCGTCGAGATCAGCGTCGGCTTCGCGACCTGCTCGAGCCCGACCAGGATCGCCTCGCGCAGCGCCATGCCGTCGTGCAGCCGGCGGTGCACGTTCTCGATGGCGACGGTGCCGTTGTCGACCAGGATGCCGACGGCGAGCGCGAAGCCGCCGAGCGTCATCACGTTGATCGTCTGGCCGAGCGCATACAGCACGATGAGCGACGCGAGGATCGAGAGCGGGATCGTCGTCGCGATGATCAGCGTCGACCGCCAGCTCCCGAGGAAGAGCAGGATCATGAGCGCCGTGAGCACCGCGGCGATGATCCCCTCGCGGATCGTGCCCTCGAGCGCGGCGCGCACGAAGACCGACTGGTCGGCGAGCAGCTTGACGTTGATCCCCGGCGGCAGCTTCGGCTTGACGGCCTCCAGCGCGGCCTTGACCCGGTCGACGACCGCCAGCGTCGAGGCGGCGCCGTTCTTCAGCACGGAGATGTAGACGGCGCGGCGGCCGTTCTCGCGCACGATGTTCGTCTGCGGCGTGAAGCCGTCGCGTACCTGCGCCACGTCACGCACGTAGACCGTGCGCCCGTTCACCGTCTTGATCGGCAGGTCGTTGAGCTGCTCGAGCACGTCCGGGCTCGAGTTCAGCCGGACGTTGTACTCCTTGTCGCCCATCTTCGCCGTGCCCGCCGGCAGCGGGACGTTCTGCACACTGAACGCCTCGGAGACGTCCGACGGGTCCAGCCCCTTCGCGTACAGCAGCGCCGGGTCGATGTCGACCATGATCTGCCGGTTCTTCCCGCCGTACGGCTGCGAGATCGACGTGCCGCGGATCGTCGCGAGCTCCGAGCGCACGATGTTGTTGCCGACGTCGTACAGCTCCTGCTCCGGCCGCGTGTCGCTGCCGATGCTCAGCTTCAGCACCGGCACGTCCGTCGCGTTGAAGCGGATGATCGACGGCGGCTGCGTGCCCGGCGGCATCGCCCGCGTGATCGTGTTCGAGGACGCCGTGAGCTGCGCGACCGCCGTCGCCACGTCCGCGTTCGGGTGGAAGAACAGCTTCAGCACCGCCGTGCCGTTGAGCGACTGCGACTCGATGTGCTCGATGTCGTTCACGACGGTCGTGAAGAAGCGCTCCGAGACCGTCACCATCCGCCGCTCCATCTCCTCCGGCGCCATCCCGGAGTAGCTCCAGATCACGGTCACGACCGGGATGTTGATGGCCGGGAAGATGTCGACCGCCATGCGCGTGACGGCGACGACGCCGAGGATCGCGATCAGGATCGCGGTCACGACGAACGTGTACGGGCGCCGGAGCGCGAGATCGACGATGCGTCTCATCGGACGGCAGCTCCGTTCTCCGGCCGCGGGGCGGCGTTGGGCGGGGCGCTCACAGCTCGCGCCCCACGAGCGCCTCGAGCGAGGCGCGCACGATCTGGTAGCGGTGCCGCGCGGCGACGAGCCCCAGCTCCGCCTGCACCAGCGCCGCCTGCGACGTCAGCGCGTCGAGCATCGTGGACAAGCCGGCCTCGTAGCGCTCCGTCTGCACGCGCAGGTCCTCGCGCGCGCTCGCGACCGCGTCCTCGGCCAGGCCGATCCCCTCGCGCGCCAGGCGCAGCGCGCCGAGGAGACGGTTCGCCTCCGCCCGCGCCTCCCGCCGCGCGTCCGCCTCGACCACGTCCGCGACGTCCGCCGCCGCCGCCGCCCGCGTCAGCGCATCCTCGCGCACGAAGCCGTTGAACAGCGGGAGGCTCGCCCCCAGCGAGAGCGTCCAGCCGGGGCGTAGCGCGCCCGGCATGGGCGAGCGATTCGCCCAGAGATAGCCGCCGGTCAGCTTGAGGGACGGGAAGTACTGCGAGCGGGCCGAGCGCGTCGCCGCACGGCCCGCCTCCGCCGCGGCCGCGGCCGCGCGCACCGCCGGCGCCTCGCGCACCGCCAGGGCGACGATCGCGCTGTCGGGGAGGCTCAACGGCCGCGGGTCGAGGCTCGACGGCGCGCGCGCGCCGACCGGACCGTTCGCGCCGACCAGCCGGCCGAGCGCGTACGCCGCGCTCTGGAGCGTGTCCCGCGCCGCGTTGAGCTGGGTGCGGCCGCCGGTCAGCTCGAGCTGCGCGCGCAGCCGGTCCGAGCGCGTCGCCGTCCCCGCCCGCTGCCGGCGCTCGGCGATCCGCAGCCCAAGCTCCGCTCGGGCGATGCGCGCCTCCGCCACCCGCACCAGCTCCCCCGCGCGCAGCACCTCGAAGTAGGCGCGCTTGGCGCCGAGCACCACCGCGTAGCGGTCCGCGACCAGCTCCGCCTCCGCCGCCCGCGCCTCCGCGTCCGTGCGCGCCAGCTCCGCGCCCCGCCGCCCGCCCGTGAGCAGGTCCAGCGACGCCGCCAGCCCGCCACCGTAGCTGTCCTGGTCGGTGATCGCGGAGAACGGCGCACTCGTGCTCGCGTCCGACCGCGACAGGACCGAGGTGGCCGAGAGCGTGGGGAGGAACGCCCCCCGCGCCACCCGCCGCCCGGCGCGCGCCCCCCGCAC
>JADGGV010000828.1 GCA_019689775.1 Gemmatimonadota bacterium | reverse complement strand
GCCCTCCCCCGCCCCCCGGCACCAGAGTTGCGCCCGTCGTGCTGCGGGACCGGCAGCGCGGGACGGGCGGATGCGGGCGGTGGGAGTGCGGTGGACCGTGGGCGACGTCAGCCGATTCGGCTACGAGGCGCTGCGCGCGTCGCTCCACGGCGCGGTCCGAACGTTCGGCGCGACGGCCGCGTACGCCGTCGTCGTCAACACCATCCCCGTCGATCGGGCCCGCGCGCTGGTCGGCGACGTCCCCGCGCCGATCGAGTGGATCCCGGCGTCCGGCGCGCTCCCGACCTGGCTGGCCGGCCGCGTCGACGCGGCCATGGCCGACGGCGTCGCCTGGAAGCTCGCTCCGCTGCGCGTCTTCCCGGACCGCCTCGAGCTGGCGCTCGACAACGACTGCATCCTCTGGGACCTGCCGCCCGCCGTCCGCGCCTGGCTCGAGGGCGACGATGGCGCCGCGTGCGTCGTCGCCGAGGACGTCGCGCGCTGCTTCGGCCGCTTCGACGCCTGGGGCCCGCCCGAGCCGCGCAACGCCGGGATCCGCGGCATCCCCCCGGGCGACGCGTTCGAGCGCGAGCTGCGTCGCCTCCTCGACGAGACCGGCGCGACGCTCGCGACCGAGCAGGACGAGCAGGGGCTCCAGGTCGCCGCGCTCTACCGCCTCGGCGGCGTCCGCGTCGTCGGCACGGACGACGTCGCCATCTGCTCCCCGTTCCCGCCGCACCGCCCGGAGCTCGGTCGCTGCGGCGCCCATTTCGTCGGGCTCAACGTGAAGGCGATCCCCTGGACCGTGCACGGCCGCCCCGCCGTCGAGCACCTCCGCGACCACTGGCTCCGCCACCGCGCCGCCGTCTTCGCGCGCGTCGGCCTCCCCGCGCCCACCGCCCGCGAGTCACGGGCCGCCTGACGTGCGGGCGACCGGCGGGTGACGGCGGCGGCGCCTACGCAGGCGGATCGCCACAAGGGGTCCGCGGACGCCGGCCCGTGAGCCGGGACGCGAGCGGCCGCCCGGCAACTCCCCCGCCC
>JADGGV010000145.1 GCA_019689775.1 Gemmatimonadota bacterium | reverse complement strand
GGGCGGCGGGAAGGGGATGCGCGTGGCGATGGACGAGGCCAGCTTCGCGGGGCAGTTCGCCATGGCCCAGAACGAGGCGGCCGCGGCGTTCGGCGATCCCTCCGTCTACCTGGAGAAGTACCTGCTGCGGCCGCGGCACATCGAGTTCCAGCTCCTGGGCGACCGGCACGGCCGGATCTGCCACCTGGGCGAGCGCGAGTGCTCGATCCAGCGTCGCCATCAGAAGCTCATCGAGGAGGCGCCGTCGCCGGCGCTGACGCCGGATCTGCGGGCGCGCATGGGCGAGGCGGCGGTGAAGGGCGCGGCCGGGATCGGCTACGTCTCGGCCGGCACGGTCGAGTTCCTGGTCGACGAGGACGGCAGCTTCTACTTCATGGAGATGAACACGCGGATCCAGGTGGAGCACCCGGTCACCGAGATGGTCACCGGGGTCGACCTGGTGAAGGAGCAGATCCGGATCGCGGCCGGCGAGCCGCTCAGCCTGCCGCAGAAGGACTCCTTCGAGCTGCGCGGGCACGCCATCGAGTGCCGGATCAACGCCGAGGACCCGGCGCGCAACTTCGCGCCGAGCCCGGGCACGATCACGAGCTTCCACCCGCCGGGCGGCCCCGGCGTGCGCCTCGACACGCACGCCTACGCCGGCTACCGGGTCCCGCCGAACTACGACTCGCTGGTCGGCAAGGTGATCGTGCACGGCAACACGCGCGAGGAGGCGCTGGCGCGCATGCGGCTGGCGCTCGACTCGTTCGTCGTCGAGGGGATCCACACGACGATCCCGTTCCTGCGCGAGCTGCTGGACGACCCGGACTTCGTCGCCGGCAACGTCGACACGAAGTTCGTCGAGCGCCGCCTGGAAGCCCGCGCCGCGGTCGCCGCATGAGGCTCGACGTCGCGTTCACCCCGGCGGAGCTCGCCGGCGGCGCGGTCGGCGACCGGAGCGTCGTCGTCATCGACGTGCTCCGGGCGACGAGCACGATGGTCGAGGCGCTGGCGAACGGCGCGCGCGCCATCTTCCCGGCGGAGAACGTGGCGGAGGCCGCGCGCATCGCCGGCAACATCGGCCGCGACCAGGCCGTGCTCGCCGGCGAGCGCCGCTCCGTGCGGATCGACGGCTTCGATCTGGGCAACTCGCCGCTCGAGTTCACGCCGGAGCGGGTAGCGGGGCGGCCGATCGTCATGTCGACGACGAACGGCACCGCGGCGCTGCTGGCCGTGGCGGGCGCGAGGCGCGTGCTCCTCGGCTCGATGCTCAACGTGAGTGCGACGGCGGCGGCCCTCCTCGAGCAGGACGACGCGATGCTGCTCGTCTGCGCCGGACGCGAGAAGCGCTTCGCGCTCGAGGACGCCATCTGCGCCGGCGCGCTCGCGCTCATGCTGTACCGGAAGCTCGGACGGCGCTACAACTGGAGCGACTCGGCGCTGGCCGCCGCGCAGCTCGCGCGCCGTCACCTCCCGCGCCTCGGGCGCACGCTGCGCCGCTGCGCCGCCGGCCGCCAGCTCATCGAGCTGGGCTTCGAGGCCGACGTCGAGTTCTGCGCCTCCGTCGATCGCTACGACGTGGTTCCGAGGTACCGAGATCGCCAGATAACGCTGTAGTCGCCATGCTGAGTCCTGGGCAGCGCCGCGACCTCCTCGGCCTCTCCCTCCTGGCCCTCGGCGTCTTCACGCTCCTGAGCCTCGTGCCGCCGGGCGTGCTGGGCTCCGGCGGCTCGCGGCTGTTCGCCGCAGGGAACCTGATGGGCGCGCTCGGCGCCGCGCTGCGCCACGGCGGGACGGCGTTCCTGGGCGCCGGCGTGCCCGTGCTCCCCGCGCTCCTGGGGCTGCTCGGGGCCGCGTGTTTCGGCTGGCTGGCGTGGGAGACCGCGTTCCGCTGGGCCGCGCTCCTCACCGCCGTGGCGGTCCTGCTCCCCGCGTTCCTGGCGCTGTTCACCCCGGAGTTTGCGAGTCGCGGCGCGTTCCTCGATCCGGCCCTCGCGGGGTGGATCGGCCGGACGCTCGCGCTGCCGCTCGTCGCGTTGATCGGCTGGCTCGGCACGGCGCTGCTGCTGCCGTTCCTCGGCGTCGTCGCCTCGGTGACGACGGTCGGGCACAACCCGATCCGGCTGGCGGGCCGCGTGGGCCGGCGCGGCGGTGGGCTACTGGCGGGGTTGCTGGCGCGCCGCCGTGCTGCGGCGGGGGCTGTGGCGGTGGAGGAGGACCCGCTCGGTCCCGAGGTCGATCCGCCCGAGCTCGAGCCGCTCGAGGACGAGGCGGCCGAGGCGCCGGACCGCGCCGTGCGGGGGCGGACCGCGCCGCCGGCGGCGGACGCCGGAGCGAAGCCGGCGGCGGGCGCGCGCGTGCTCAGCCTGGTGCGCAAGCCGAAGCGGGCGGAGCCGGCGCCGAGCGCGCCGGACCTGGCGGAGTTCGGCGACCCGGAGTCGTCTGAGACGCCGCCCGTCTCGCTCCTGTCGCCGCCGCCGCCGCGCGACGTGGGGGTGAGCGAGGCGGAGCTGGACCGGCTGGGCGAGGTGCTGGTGCGCACGCTGCGGACGTTCAAGGTCGAGGGCGCGATCGTCGGCCGCACGACCGGGCCGGTCGTCACGCAGTTTGAGGTCGTACCGGCGCCGGGGATCAAGGTGAACCGGATCGCGGCGCTGGACGCGGACCTCGCGCTCGCGCTGAAGGCGCCCAGCGTGCGCATCGTGGCGCCGATCCCGGGGAAGGGCGCCGTCGGCGTGGAGGTGCCGAACCCGCAGGCGGAGGTGGTCGCGCTGCGTGAGATCCTCGAGGCGAGCGCGTTCCAGAAGGCGAAGGGTGCGCTGCCGCTCGCGCTGGGGAAGGATCTGACCGGGAAACCCTACGTGGCCGACCTGGCCCGGATGCCGCACCTCCTGATCGCCGGCGCGACGGGCTCGGGGAAGTCGGTGTGCGTCAACACCATCATCACGAGCCTCATCTACCGGCACTCGCCGAAGACGCTGCGCCTGCTCATGGTCGACCCGAAGATGGTCGAGCTGAGCATGTACGGCGACCTGCCGCACCTGCGGCACCCCGTCATCACGAACCCGCAGGATGCGGCGACCGTGCTGAAGTGGGCGGTGCTGGAGATGGAGCGCCGCTACGAGCTGCTGTCGGTGAACGGCGTGCGCTCGCTCGGCGAGTTCAACCGCCGGGTGGAGGAGGGGCAGATCATCCGACGCGCGAACCCGGTCGGCGACGGCACGGACGAGGACGCCTACATCTACAAGGACGGTCCACTGCCCTATATCGTCGTCATCATCGACGAGCTGGCCGATCTGATGATGGCGGTGCAGGCGGAGGTCGAGAAGCCGCTGGCGCAGCTCGCGCAGAAGGCGCGCGCGATCGGCATCCACCTGATCGTGGCGACGCAGCGCCCGAGCGTGAACGTCATCACGGGGCTGATCAAGGCGAATTTCCCGTGCCGCATCGCGTTCCGCGTGAGCGCGAAGGTCGACTCGCGCACGATCCTCGACCAGAACGGCGCGGATGCGCTGCTCGGCAACGGCGACATGCTGTTCCTCCCGCCGGGCACGTCCGACCCGGTGCGCATCCAGGGGGCGTACCTGGCGACGGACGAGACGGACCGGCTCATGAAGTGGTACCGGGAGCAGAGCCGGGCGCGCGCGATGCCGAACGAGCTGGAGGAGGACATCCTGGAGGTCGTCCGGGCGCGGGAGGCGGAGGAAGCCGGCGCGGAGCTCGGCGAGGCGAGCACGGAGGAGCGCGACAAGCTCTTCCGCGAGGCCGCCGAGATCTGCATCCAGGCGCAGCAGGGCTCGACGTCGCTGCTCCAGCGGCGGCTCAAGATCGGCTATGGCCGCGCCGCCCGGATCATCGACCAGCTCCACGTGGCCGGTGTGCTCGGGCCGCCGGACGGCTCGCGGCCGCGGGAGGTGCTCGTGGGCTACGAGTCGCTGGCCGCGATCTGCGGCGACGACTGAGCCGCACGCGACCCGGCGGCGGGCCGGCGCCCATGCCGGTCCTGGAGCGATTCCGACGGTGACCGCGGGACCACCCGCGGGGAGGAGCGCCGTGTCCTTCAACGATCCGCACAATCGCCGCGCGTCCTACCGCCTGCGCTTCCCGGTGAATGAGCGTCCACGCCTCCTCGTCGTGGACCTCGCCTGGTCCGTCTACGACTGCTCGGAGACCGGGGTGCGCTGCCTCGTCCCGGCCGGCGCGCGGGCGCCCGACCTCGGCGAGACGGTCGAGGGCACGCTCCGCTTCCGCCGCGGCGACGAGGTGGCGGTGAAGGGCGTCGTGGTGTGGGCGCAGCCCGGGCACGTCGGCCTGGCACTCGATCCGCGGCACGCCATCCCGTTCCGGATCCTTCTCGCCGAGCAGCGCCACATCCACGCGACCTACCCGGATTTCCCCCTCTAGCGCGCTCCGGCGGGCTCTGGCGCGCGCCGTCCGAGGAACGCCGATCCCGGGGCCGTGTACCAGACGGGCCCGGGCAACCAGCGGCAACGGACGATGCGAAGGAACTCCCTCATCCACGGAATCCTCGCCGCGGCGCTCTCTGTGGCGCCGCTGGCGTGCGGCGGCGGGCGGCGCGCCGAGCGTGCCGACAATGGACCTGGAGCGGCCGCGGCGGCCACGCCCGCCCCGGTGGCCGCCGCCGAGGCGAGCCCGGCGGCCGCGGAGAGCGGTCGGGCGACGCCGGCGGGAACGGAGACCGCGACGGCGGCGGCGCCGACGTCCCCCCCGGCGGCGGTGCAGCCGGCTCCAGCGCCGGCGGTGCAGCCGGCGGGCGCCGCGTCGACGTCCGACGCGCCGGCGGCGGCGTCCCCGGCCGCGGATGACGGCGGCGCGGCGGCGAGCCAGGAGGCCAGCGCCACCACGATCCTGAACCGGGCGGCGGCGGCGTACCGGGCGGTGCAGACGCTCCAGGCGGACTTCGTCCAGCAACTGCGCAACCCGCTGCTCGGGGAATCGCACACGAGCCGCGGCACGATGTACCAGCGCCGGCCGGACCGCTTCTTGATGCGCTTCACGGAGCCGGCCGGGGACGTGATCGTGAGCGACGGCCGCTACTTCTGGGTCTACTACCCGAGCGTGGACCCGAAGCAGGTGATCCGGATGCCGTCGTCGGCGGCCGGCGGCGGTGTGGACTTGCAGACGCAGTTCCTGGGGGATCCGGCGAAGCGCTTCGTGGCCACGCTGGACGGTCGCGAGAAGGTGGCCGGCCACGACGCCTACGTCCTCACGCTGGTCCCGCGCAGCACGGCGGAGCTCGGGTACCAGAAGCTGCGCGTCTGGATCGATCCGACCGACTACCTGGCCCGGCGCTTCGAGATCACCGAGGACAACGGCAACGTGCGCCACTTCGAGCTCTCGCGGCTGCGCGCGAACGGGCCGGTGGCCGCGGATCTGTTCCGCTTCACCCCGCCGGCCGACGCCCGCGTGGTCGAGCGCGGCTGACGGTCGGCCGGCGGCGCAGCGACGCGAGCGGCCCGGGTTGACCGGGCCGCTCGCGCGTTCCGCCCTCCGCTTGGCCGATCCGGGTGCGCCCGGGTATATTCCCGTCCGTTTTTCCAGGAGATCGTCCGCCATTGGGCACGAACAGCGCCAGGCCTCGTCGCCAGCTCCCGGTCCTTCCCGCCGGCGGCGCCGCTCCCGTCGCGGGCGCCGCCGGGCAGGCGCGGCGCGCGCACGGGGGCGCGGCCGCGGGCGTGCGCGTCGGCCTCGTCACGCTCGGCTGCGACAAGAACACCGTCGATAGCGAGCGCCTGCTCGCGACGCTGCTCGGCGCCGGCGCGCGCGTCGCGCCGGAAGCCGAAGGCGCCGACGTCGTCATCGTGAACACGTGCGGCTTCATCGACGTGGCCAAGGAGGAGTCGGTCGATGCGCTGCTGGATGCGGTCCGGCTGAAGGCGCGGGGCCGCGTGCGCGCCGTCGTGGCGATGGGTTGCCTCGTCCAGCGCTACAAGGAGGAGCTGGCGCGCGAGATCCCGGAGATCGACCTCTTCCTCGGCCTGACCGAGGCGGACCGCCTGGTCCCGGAGCTGCGCGCCCGCGGGCTCATCCCGGCCCAGACCGAGACGCCCACGATGGAGCGGCCGCTGCGCGTGCTGAGCACCGCCACGCGGCACACGTCCTACCTGAAGATCAGCGAGGGGTGTGACCATTCGTGCGCCTTCTGCGCGATCCCGCTGATGCGGGGGCGGCACCGCTCGACGCCGATCGAGCGGCTCGTGCGCGAGGCGCGGGAGCTGGAGGCGGCCGGCGTCGTCGAGCTGAACGTCGTCAGCCAGGACACGACGTGGTACGGACGCGACCTGCTTCGCGGCGCGGGCGCCGACGACGGGCTCTACTTCGCGGGGAAGCCGTTCGAGGGGATGGCCGGGCCGCGGAAGGCGGAGCGGGCGAGCGGGGGAGCGGGGGAGTGGCAGGCCGGCGTTTCCCCCGTCCGTCCACTCCCCCACTCGCCCACGCCGACGTCCCGCCGCGGCCTTCTCCCGCAGCTCCTGGAGGCGTTGCTGCGCGAGACGGGCATCCCGTGGCTGCGCCTGTTCTACATGTACCCGTCGGGAATCTACCGGGAGCTGGTGGAGCTGATCGCGCGGGAGGAGCGGATCCTCCCGTACCTCGACATGCCGATCCAGCACGGCTCGGACCGCGTGCTCGAGCGGATGCGGCGCCCGGAGCGGCAGGCCACGATCCGGGAGCGCGTGAGCTGGCTGCGCGGCGCGATCCCGGATCTCGCACTGCGCACGACGGTCATCGTCGGGTTTCCGGGGGAGACGGAGGAGGACTTCGAGGCGATGCTCGAGCTGCTCGAGGAGATCCGCTTCGACCACCTGGGCGCGTTCGCGTACTCGGCGGAGGAGGGGACGCCCGCCGCGTCGATGCCGGACCAGGTGCCGGAGGCCGTGCGGCGCGAGCGGCTGGAGCGGGTGCTCGACCTCCAGCGCGGGATCACGCTCGAGCGGAACGAGGCGCGGGTCGGGCGTATCGCGCCGGTGCTGGTCGACCGCGTCGAGCCCGACGGCACCGTGGTGGGGCGTACGCCGTGGCAGGCGCTGGAGCTGGACGGCGGCGTGATCCTGCGCGGCGCGGCGAACGTGCGGCCCGGCGACGTGGTCTGGGCCCGGATCGTCGAGGCGACCGAGGACGATCTGGTGGCGGACCTGCTCGAACCCGGGCGGTGACATGGTGAAGCGGGAGCGGAGCGCGGAGCTGTTCCGTCGGGCGCAGGAGCTGATCCCCGGCGGCGTCAACTCGCCGGTGCGGGCGTTCCGGGCCGTGGGCGGCGAGCCGTTCTTCGTCGACCGGGCGGAGGGCGCCCGCGTCTGGGACGTCGACGGCAACGAGTACGTCGACTACGTGCTGAGCTGGGGCGCGATCCTCCTCGGGCACGCGCACCCCGCGGTGGTGCGCGCGGTCCAGGAGGCGGCGACGCGGGGCACCAGCTACGGCATCCCGACGGGCGCCGAGGTCGAGCTGGCCGAGCTCGTGACCACGCTCGTCCCCTCCGTCGAGATGGTCCGCTTCGTCAGCAGCGGCACCGAGGCGACGATGTCCGCGCTCCGCCTCGCCCGCGGCTACACCGGGCGCGACCTCGTGCTCAAGTTCGCCGGCTGCTACCACGGCCACGGCGATTCCTTCCTCGTCCAGGCCGGCAGCGGCGTGGCGACGCTGGGGCTCCCCGACTCACCGGGCGTGCCCGCCGCGCTCGCCGCGCTCACGCTCACCGTGCCGTACAACGACGCCGAGGCGGTGGCGGCCGCGTTCCAGGCCCACGGGGAGCGCATCGCCGCCGTGATCGTCGAGCCGGTCGTCGGCAACGCCGGCTACATTCCGCCGGTGGAGGGCTTCCACGAGGCGCTGCGCCGCCTCACCCGGCAGTACGGCGCGCTCCTGATCTTCGACGAGGTCATGACCGGCTTCCGCGTCGCGCCGGGCGGCGCGCAGGAGCGCTTCGGCATCGAGCCGGACCTGACCACGCTCGGCAAGGTCGTGGGCGGCGGGCTGCCGGTCGCGGCGTACGGCGGCCGGCGCGACATCATGGAGCGCGTGGCGCCCACGGGGCCGATCTACCAGGCCGGCACGCTCTCGGGGAACCCGCTGGCCATGGCCGCCGGCGTGGCGCAGCTCCTCTACCTGCGGGAGAGCCGGCCGCACCCGGACCTGGAGCGGCGGGCGAACCGGCTCCTCGACGGCCTGCTCGGCGCGGCCCGCGAGCTCGGTGTTCCGGCCTGGGGCGGCGCGATGGGCGGGATGTGGGGCTTCCACTTCGCCGAGGGACCGGTCCGCAACTTCGACGACGCCCGGGCCGCGGACGTCGAGCTGTTCCGCCGCTTCTTCTGGGGGTGCCTGCGCCGCGGCGTGAACCTCGCCCCGTCCGCCTACGAGGCGAACTTCCTCTCGATCGCCCACGGCGACGCCGAGATCGACTTCACCATCGACGTCATGCGCGCCGCGCTGGAGGAGGCGGCGCGGTGAGAGCCGGCCGCCGCCCGCGTACGCGCGCGGCCGTCCCGCTCCTCGGGCTGCTCGCGGCGTGCCGCACGGCCGGCCCGACCGCCCCGACGCCGCCCCCGCCACCGGTCGGCGTGCCGCGCGCGGAGCCGATGG
>JADGGV010000144.1 GCA_019689775.1 Gemmatimonadota bacterium | reverse complement strand
CCCGGACCGGTCCCCCGCGCTCCGCCGGACAGCGGGCTCATGACGGCCGACCCCGGGGGCGGCTACAGTCTATGAGGGGGTGGAGCGGTCGGCCAATGTGGGCGTCGCCCGCGATGGTCGCGCCGGCGCGTCGTGGTCTCTGCCTCCGCGGTGTTCCCCCTTCGGCTCGATCGAGCCTTTCCCGACAGCCGCGGCCGCACGGCCGAGTATGTTACGACCGGGCTCACGGCGGCTCATCATCGCCGCGGGCGTGCGGAAGGAGGGGCCAGTGAACCGGTGGATCAGGTACGGCGTCGTCGCCACGGGCGGCTTCGCGGCGGCGGCGACACTGACCGTCGTCGTCGGCTCCGTCGCCTGGCGCCGCGCGACGGAGCGGACCGTCGCGCGCCTCGCCGCGGCCGCCCAGTCCCGCCGAGCGCGGCGCCCGGCGGCGACGACGTTCTCGCCCGCGCAGCTCGAGGGGCTACCGCCGCCGGTGGCGCGCTACTTCGCCTTCGCGCTGCCGGAGGGGCAGCCGCGCATCCGCGCGGCGCGCATCCGCTGGAGCGGGGAGTTCCAGATCCGGCCCGGCGGCGGCTGGCGTCCGTTCACCGCCGACCAGCGGTTCACCACGGTCCCACCCGGCTTCGTGTGGAACGCGGAGATCCACATGATGCCGCTCGTCCCGGTGCGCGTCCGCGACAGCTACGTCGCCGGGCAGGGGGCCATGCTCGGCCGCCTGGGCGGCGTCGTGCGCGTCGTCGACGAGGGCGGCACCCCGGAGATGGCGGCCGGCGCGCTCGTCCGCTGGCTCGGCGAAGCGGCCTGGTTCCCGACCGCGCTCCTGCCGGGCGAGGGCGTGCGCTGGGAGGCGGTCGACGACAGCACCGCTCGCGCCACCATCACCGACGGCCTAACGAGCGCCTCCGCCGAGTTCCACTTCGCCCCGGGCGGCGAGATCACACGCATGACCGCGCTCCGCTATCGCGACGTGAACGGCACCGGCGTGCTCACGCCGTTCGAGGGGATCTACCGGGATTACGCCCGGCGCGAGGGCGTGATGGTCCCGCTCTCGGCCGAGGTCGCCTGGCTGCTCCCCGAGGGGCGCTTCCCGTACTGGCGCGCGCGACCGACCGAGCTGGCGTACGAGCTGGACCCCGCGCGACCCGGGACCGGGTCCCCGGACGAATCCGACACAGCCGCCGGCAAATCGCGCCAGCCGTTGCCCGTGCGGGAATGAGGCTGGATCCCTTACCCTTCCGCACGCCCCCGGAGCAAGCACGCTGGCGCCTGCCCTCCCGCAGTCGGTAGGCCTCGCTACTTTGAGCCGGGCGAAGCTGGCCACCCCGGTCCACCGCGCGGCCTGGCGGTCCGACTCTGCATCGTTCCGCGGCAGTCGTGGGCGTTCAGCGCCGCGGCGCCCGGCGCAGGGTGCGCTGCGGGTCCGCGTGAGCCCGCTCCCCCGGAAATCAGTCGGAGGGATGATCGATGACGGACGCAATGGCCGCCGTTGCCGACGGTCGGCCCGACCCGGTGCTGGGCCCTCGGTTCGCTGACGCGTTGTCGTTCGCGCTCGAGCGCCACCGCAACCAGGCGCGCAAGGGAACGGCGGTCCCGTACGTCGCCCACCTGCTCCAGGTCTGCGGGATCGTTCTGGAAGCCGGCGGAGATGAGGATCAGGCGGTCGCCGCCTTGCTTCACGACGCGATCGAAGATGCGCCGCCCGGGGAGGCCGGCTGGGGCCGTGAGCAGATCCAGGCGCGCTTCGGTGCGCGCGTCCTCCAGCTCGTGGAGGCCTGCACGGACGCCGATGTCCAGCCGAAGCCGCCGTGGCGCGCCCGGAAGGAGGCGTACCTCGCCCATCTGCCGCAGGCCCCAACCGATGCGCTGCTGATCTCGGCGGCGGACAAACTCCACAACGCGGCTGCGATCCTGCGCGATTTCCGTACGCACGGCGACCGGCTCTGGGACCGGTTCCGCGGCGGCCGTGAGGGGACGCTCTGGTATTACAGAGCGCTCGTCGACGCCTACCGCGCCGCCGGCGGCGTACCGCTACTGGACGATCTCGATCGGGTCGTGTCGGAGATCGAGGCCCTCGCAGCCGATCGCGGTGGCGACGGCCCGCTATCCGGGCCGGCGTAAGCAAGAGCGACGTCGCCGCGGGAGCGTCCGTCCGTCCACGGGAACGCCGCCCGTCCCGTTGTCCGCGTAGCCACGGATGCCTCGAGGCGAGGCGTCGGCATGTAGCCGTATCCACCCGCCATCTGGGGGCGGGGGCACCGGCGTGGCTGATGCCCGGTCCCTGCCGATTGTGTCTCGCTCGGGCGATGCCGCCCCGCGGTCGCCGTAGGCCGACGCGGCAGCGGCATCGGCAGGCGATAGCGGTCCCGGACCGCCGCGTAGCCGACCGGGCGCACCGACTCCAGAAGCCGCCGCCCGTGAAAGGCCGTCACAGCTCCTGCGTTTCGTTCACCCGTCGCCGTGTCGCATGAAAACCCTACACCACCGCGTGCTGCGACCCAGGTCGACGGAAGATGCTCACGGATGGCGAGGCAGCACCACTCTAGCGACGCGTTCGTGAATCCCGTTCGCGCGGCCTTGCGGGGCCGGCGGCAACAAGAGGCGCACCGGCGCCCCCGCGGCCCGAGGACGGTGATGGCGTCGCAGGATCCGCGCGGAGCGGTTGCCGCGCCGTGATGCGAGTCACGGCACGGGCCCGCCCGCGGCCGCGTACGCCCGTGACCAATGAGTGGTGATCCTGCGGATCGGCCCGCCAGCAGGGGCGGGGGGTACAGCGCGGCCGGGCTCACCGTCGAGGCCACCTCACGCTCACCGAGGCTTCCGCGGGAAAGCCCCGCTGATCGCGCGCTCGCGCCTTCGTAGTTCTACTTTCGCGCAGAAAAGTATAACTCGCGACGGAGCCCGCCCGATGACCTTGGGTTTCCTCCGCCCCGGTCCGGTCGGCCAGTAGGTCACGGCCGTGCCCGCCAAGCTGGCTGCCGGCGAGCCGCCGCACCGGATCGAGCGCGTGCAAGCCTACGTGAGAGAGCAGCCCGGCCGGTGGGGCCCACGGGCATCATCATCGAGGGGCAGCCGCCGAACGAAGAGGCCGCCAGGTACCTGGCCGCGGAGATGGATTGCTTCGCCAACACGCCCGGTGGCGGCGCGATCATCCTGGGCGTCGCCGACGATGGAACCCGAATCGGGACGCGGCTCGATGCGGAGTGGCTGCGGCACCGAATCTGGGAGCCGGCCAACAAGCAACTATTAATGGGCCCGCACCGCGATCACAAGAGAAGGAGGCTGGAAGGGTCGGAGAAACGTCGTCCGGGCGACGCAAACACACGTACAACGGCGCGGGCTTCCACGCCATACTTTCCGTAAGCAGCGTGAAAGCCCGCGCCGTTACCGGCTTCTATGGTCGCAGTAGGACTCGAACCTACGACCTCACGGATGTGAACCGTGCGCTCTAACCAGCTGAGCTATGCGACCGAAGAACTCGACCAACCCACCAACGAACTAACACCACCGCTAGTCGGGCTCCGGCGCCCGCGGAGCCGGCGGGGTGAAGCCCCGGAGCCAACCGAGCCATCCACCCGCCGCATTCGCGCCCTGGCCCGCGTGCGGCGCTCGCGAGGGACCGCGAGCCAGTACCCCCACGGGGAATCGAACCCCGGTTTCTGCGCTGAGAACGCAGCGTCCTAGGCCACTAGACGATGGGGGCGCGGGCGCCCGCGGGGGCGTGTATCCGTTTCCCGCACAGGAAGATAAAGATAACACGAGCGTCGGGGTGGTCAACCCCTGGGTGTGGGTGCGCTGACAGAATCGTGCCGGCGCGAAGGAAACACTTGACCAGACGCGGAGTTAGGGGCATCTTGCGGGAAGTTGGGTCCGCCGGACGACACCGGTTTCGCCATCCCCAACACAAAGAACTCCACATCCCGACCCACCCGGACTCGCGCGACGATGCGTGGGCCGGCCCGCGAAGGAGCGAGCCATCTTCACCCATCCTCTCCCGCGGGTGGGGCGACGAGGCGTTTTCGTCACGGCCGTCGCCGCCGCCACCCTCGTTACGGTCGGCGCCGCCCAGGCGCAGCTTCCGCGACCGCTCCCGGCCGCGGGACCCGGTGTGCGTCCGCCCGCGAGCATCGCGGGGCTGACGGACGCGCAGCCGTACGCTCCGATGGAGTTCAGCCGGGCGTGGCTCGGCAAGGTCGAGCAGGTCCGACGCCGGCGGCAGGAGCTGCTGGCGGCGGGCCGGTTGGACGGGCTGGACCCGCAGTCGGCGGCGAAGCTGGGCGCGGCGCTGACGGGGACGTTGCGGGTGCTGGTGATCCCGGTGCTGTACGCGGACGGGACGCCGCCGTTCTCGTCGAAGGAGTTGTCGGATCGGCTCTTCGGGCCGGCGCGCGGGGACACGGTGTCGTACGCGTCGTACTACGACGAGGTCTCGGGCGGGCTGCTGAAGGTGACGGGGGCGGTGACGTCGTGGCTGCGGCTGAGCCATCCGGCGTCGCATTACCTGCCGAAGGAGGCGTACGGCTGGGGCGGCTTCGGGCGGGTGAAGGAGCTGCGGGAGGAGGCGCTGGAGTTGGCGGAGCCCTACATCGACTTCGGCCAGTTCGACAACGACGGCCCGGACGGCGTGCCGAACTCCGGGGATGACGACGGCTTCGTGGACTTCGTCGTGTTCCTGTACGCGACGCCGTGCAAGGGTGACAGCCGGCCGGGCGCGATCTGGCCGCACCGCGGCGCGATGGAGCCGTTTGCGACGCGCTCGCCGTCGAAGTCCGGGGGCACGATCCGCATTGCGGACTACCTGGTGCTCTCGGCGGTGGACCCGGAGACGTGCGGTCCGCTGCACGTCGGGGTGCTGGCGCACGAGACGGGGCACGTCCTCGGGCTTCCGGACCTGTACGATTACGACGGCTCCTCGCAGGGGATCGGCGCGTGGGGGCTGATGGGGACGGGGAGTCACAGCATGCGCTACTCGCCGACGCACCTGGGGGCGTGGGCCAAGGAGCAGCTCGGCTGGGTGACGGTGCGGTGGCTGAAGAAGGACACCACGGCGCTGTCGCTGCCGCCGGTGGAAACGTCGCACACGATCTACCGCTACGACCTGGCGGGCACGGGCGGCGAGTACCTGCTGTTCGAGAACCGGCAGAAGCTCGGCTCCGACCGCTACATCCCGGGGTCGGGGATGGTCGCGTGGCGGGTGGATCCGGAGCGAGGCGAGCTGGGCGCGTGGAACAGCGACGAGCGGAAGCCGGCGGTCGCCGTGCTGCGCGCCGATCTGGGCAGCGACGCGCCGCGCGGCGATGCGGAGGGCGGCGATCCGGCGCCGAGAGCGGAGGATCGCCACACGTTCGAGTACGCCCAGCCGGCGGGGCTGCGGCTGAACCGGATCGCCGAGCGCGACGGCGTCGTCTCCATGGATGTGTCGCTGGCGGGCGCGCCGGCCGTGGCGTCGCGGCGCGGCGTGGTGCGGTTGTCAGCGGTGCAGGGCGCGAAGCCGGTGGGCGGCGTCGTGCGGCTGCCGGCGGACTCCGTGCCCGCGGCGTGGACGGCGGAGGGGCGCGCCGCCTGGCTGAGCGCGACGCGCTCGGGAAACGAGCTGGTGCTGCGCGCGGATCCGGCGTCGCTCCCGCCCGGCGCGTACGCGGACACGATCAGCGTGCGCGCGGTGGGGGACACCGCCGGCGCGGCGCGGAAGGTCGTCGTCGCGCTCGAGGTGACGGCGCCGGGCAGCGCCGAGGTGCTGGCGACGCAGCTCCCCTGGAGCTGGGGGCTGGCGGTGCAGGGCGACCGGATCCTCCAGGCCGGCTACGGCTGGGACCCGCTCGGGCTGCGGCCCCGGCCGCGGGTGCTGGCCATGGGCCGTGACGACCCGCTGCCGCGGACGCTGGTGCGCATCCCGTCCGACGCCGTCTACTCGCCCGTCGTCGCGCCGAACGGCGCGGCGTACGTCGTGGCTCGCGCGGCCGGTGACGACTACCTCTACAGCGTGGACGAGACCGGCACGGCGCACGTCGTCGCCCGGCTCGGTGATACGGCGCCCGCCTACGGCACGGCCGTGCTCGCGGACGGCGACATCCTCGTCGCCGACTGGAGCGGCCGCATCTACCGGGTCACGCCCGACGGTCGCGTCAGCCTCTGGTGCACGGTCGACGAGCACCTCTATCAGATCGCGGCCAGCCGCTCGGGCGACGTCGCCGCCGCCGGCTACGAGGGCGACGTGCTGCACCTCTCGCCCGACGGCACGCTGCGCCGCTTCTTCACCGGCTTCGGCCGCGGCCGCCTGGTCGCGGTGGCCAGCACGCCCGAAGGCGACGTCTTCGCCGCCGAGCGCGGCGGGCGCGGGCGCATCGTGCGCTTCTCCGCCGACGGCCGGAAGCTCTGGGAGGCGGCGATCCCCGGCGCGCAGTTCTACGGCCTGACGGTGAGCGGCAGCTTCCTGTACGCCCTCGACCTCGGGCACCGGCACCTCCTGCGCCTGCCGCTCCCCCAGGCGACGGCGCCGGCGCGCGCCGCGATCGCCGCGCAGCAGCGCTGAGCGCTCGCGCACCCCGCAAACGCTGGGGGCCGCCCGGATCGTCCGGGCGGCCCCCCTCGCGGTCAGCCCCGCGCCGCCGCGCCCCCCCAGGCCCGCAGCGGCACCATGATCTCGTGGTGGCCGGTGATCTGATAGCCCCGCCCGCCGCCCGTCCGCGTCGGTCGCTCGACCACGTTCACGCGCGGCCGGTAGTGGCGGATCATGTCGAAGTCGGCGGAGACGAACGACCGCGGCGCGCCGCCGTTCACGTTGCGGCAGACGGTCAGCGCCTTGAGGAAGACCTCGGGCATGATGACGGCGGAGCCGAGGTTGAGGACGACGCCGCCCTCGAGCCGCGGGAGGTGGGCGGCGAGGCGGCGGAAGTCGCGCAGCGACGTCGCGCCGAGCGCCGCGCCGTCGGCGGCGGGGTGCTGGTGGATGATCTCGGCGCCGATCCCGGCGTGGACGGTCAGGCCGATGCCGAGCCGCCGCGCGGCCAGGAGGAGCGATAGCCCGGGCGCGGCCAGATCGCTCCGCGCCTCGAGCGCGCGCCCCAGCGCCTCGCCCATCCCCCACGACTCCGCGGCGCCGCGGCGCAGCGCCTCGTTCATCTCGCGGCCGGTCTCCTCCGCCATGCCGAACGTGCCGTCCGCGAGCCCCGCCTCCACGTCCTCGCTCGTCCCGCCCCAGCGCGCCAGCTCGTAGTCGTGGATGACGGCCGAGCCGTTCGTGGCCACGTGCGTGATCACGCCGCGCCGCATCAGGTCGATGAGCACCGGCGAGAGACCCGTCTTGACCACGTGGCCGCCGAGCATGACCAGCACGCCGCGGCCGCCGCGCGCCGCCTCGACCACCGCGTCCACCACGGCGCGGAAGCTCCGCGCCTCGAGGATGTCGGGGAGCGAATCGAGGAACGCCCGGAACGTGCGGTCGGCGCCCGGCGGGTGCGCGAAATCCGCCGTCCGGACCTTGTTCGGCCGCGCCGTCACCGGCACCGTGCGGATGCGGGCGACGTCGATCTCGTCCACGCTCGCGGGCGCCCTCGTCGCCTCGTCCATCACGGGTACCGGGCCGCCGGGTCGGCCGAGAGGCGCTCGCCGAGATCCACGCTCTTCAGCTTCAGGTTCAGCGAGCCGAGCACGGGCACGTCCGACTTCATCTGCACGAGCAGCCGCCGGTCGTCGTCGCTGAAGAAGACCTCCGCCTTGCCGCCCTTGCCGAACAGCCCCTTCGTCTGGATGATCGGCTGCACGACGATCGTGGCGAACCTCCCGGCGGGGACCGTCACCGTGTCGCGGCGCAGGACCTTCAGCACGACCGGATTGCCGTCCTTGTGGAAGTATTGCGGCAGCGTGTACGTGCGCCCGACCTCGAGCGGGAGCGTCCGGGCGTAGTAGATGAAGGAGATGTCGTCGAGCGGCCGGTCCGTGGGGAGCGGCCCCGACTCGTCCTTGTCCAGCCGCCGCCACCGGAGCTGCTCCGGGAAGAAGTCCAGCGTGCGGTGCCGCTCGTACTTGACCTCCTTCTGATCCTGCTTGAACCGGCGCGAGATCAGCGAGTGTACGTCCAACCACGACTCATAGTGGTCGTTCACCTTCGCGAACAGCACGCCGCCCTTCACCCGCATCTGGAGCCGGTACGTCGTGTGGCCGTGGATCGTGTCCAGCTCGACCACCTCGAACGACCCATCCCCGACCTCCCCGAACGGGCTCAGCGACACCGTGTAGACGAGCTTCTCGCCCACGCCGAACGGCACCGGCGCCGGCGGCGCCTCCGCCGTCCGCAGATGATCCGTCACCGTCTGCGCGGACGCGGGAGCGGCGAACGCGAAAAGAGACACCAGAAAGGCGGCGAATGCCGCCGAATGCGCCAGCACGGAAGACTACCCTTTCGTCGTGGGACTACACGCCCTCGCCCGGAGCACCGGCCGCCGGCGCATCGGCGCGCTCCCCGAGCGGCGCCGCCTCGGCGCCGCCGCTCGCGGCATCCGGCGCGCCGGCCTCCGCACGCCGCCCGCGCGAGCGGCCGCGCCCGCCACGGCGCCGCGGGCGCCTGGGGCGCGCCGGCGCTCCGCCCTCGCCCTCGTCCTGCGGCGACGCCCCGCTC
>JADGGV010000143.1 GCA_019689775.1 Gemmatimonadota bacterium | reverse complement strand
GGGCCGGCCGGGCCGCGGGCGCCGGCCGGCGGGGCGAGTCCGCGTGCCCGGGCGCCGGCGCGGCCGGCCCCGGCATCCGCGGCATGGAGAGCCCCGGCTCGGGGAGCTCGAGCACGATGGTGTCGGTGCCGTCGATCGGCGCGAGGGGCGGCATCCGGGCGGTCGCCCAGAGGAGGAGGGCGAGCGCGGCAGCGTGAGCCGCGGTCGCCGCGGCGGTCGTCCAGGCCACGGACCGCGTCTCGCGGACCGGCCGGCTGGAGAGCAACAACGTGCACGGAGCCGCGGTGAGGCTCGGCTCCCGGGTCGTCGGGGTCATGCGCACCTCCCGATTTCGGCGTGCGTCGCACGCCGGATCCGGGCAGGGCTCCCGATGGACCGCCTTCGCAACCCTCACGCCCCGCACCGTCCCGGAGCGGCGGCGCGCCGTGGGACCTAGGTCCGATCGACGCGCGCCGCCGCTGTGGCTAGATCGCCGACACCCCCGAATCGCGGGCGGCTCGGCGGCACGGCTCAGCGGACGCGGAAGGCTCCAGAGGATGTCGTTGACACGCATGGGTCGGGCGGCCGCCGCGGCGCTGCGCGGGCTCGCGGCGCCGTCGCGCGCAGCGGCCCTCGGCCACCGTGTGCTGACGGCGCTCCGCGCCCTCCGGCAGCCCACCATCCCGTGGCGGACCGTCGGCGCCTTCGCCTTCGTCATCCTCGCCATGACCGCGCTCAGCATCGTCCCGTACTGGAGCGCCCGGCGGATGGAACCGCGGCGCGAGCGCGTGGACACGGTCGTCGAGCCGGCGCGCCGGCTGACCACACGAATCGAGCTCGCGGTCGCGCTCCAGATGGCCGGAAGCCGCGGGTTCGCCCTGACGCGCGACCCGACGTTCCTGGTCGGCGCCCGGGAGGCGCTCGACATGGGACGCGCGGCGATCACGGCGCTCGAGCCGCTGGCGCGGCAGCTCGGTCCCGACGTCGCCGTCCGGCTCGACAGCGTGGAGCAGCTCGGGCGCCGGTGGTACGCGGCGAACGAGGACCTGGTCCCCGGCGCCGTGACCGCCGCCGCCTACCTGCGGCGCATCCCCGAGCAGCGGCGTCGCTCCGACGAGCTGCTGCGCGCGACCGCCGCGCTCCAGCGCGAGATCGCGTACGCCGGCCGCGCGTACCAGCGGCAGATCCGCGCGTCCGAGCGACGCGGCCTCGCCATCGCCGTCGGGCTCGTCTGGGTCGCCGTCCTCGCCGCGGTCACCGTCGCGTGGATCTTCTGGCGCCAGCGCACGCTCGTCGTGCAGGCGGGCTCGGCGCTCGCCGAGGCCGAGCGGCGCGCGTCCGACGAGGGGGCGCTCCACGCCGCCGCCGCCGCGCTCGCCGGCGCGCAAGGCACCGCGGACGTGCTGCGGCAGATCGCGGAGTACGCGCTGGCGGCGACGAAGGCGGGCGGCGCCTACATCGCCGCGATCGACCCCGACGGGGCCGTGCTGCGCGTGCTCGCCGCCGCGGGGGAGGGCGTGCCGCCGCCAGACCATTGCTTGCCCTACGCCGGCTCGCCGGCGGAGCGCGCGCTGCACGGCCGGCGCGGGGCCGCCGTGGTGGCGCTCCGCCACGCGCCGCCCGAGCCGGCGACCGGCGAGAGCGCGAAGCCCGCCGGCCTGCTCGTGGCGCTCGCCGACGCGCTGGGCGCCCTTGGCGTGCTCGTGCTGCTCTACCCGGGCCCGCGGCCCGCGCTCGGGCGGGACACGCGCGCCCGCGCCGCGACGTTCGGCGAGCTGGCCACGCTCGCGCTGCGCCGGGGCCGGCTCCTGGACGAGGCCGAGCAGCGCACGCGCGAGCTGGAGCGCATGGCCGAGAGCCGCGCGCTCCTGCTGCGCGGCTTCTCGCACGACCTGAAGAACCCGCTCTGGGCGGCCGACGGCTTCCTCCAGCTCCTCGAGCTCGGCGTGCGCGGCCCGATCAGCGCCGAGCAGCAGGAATGCGTCCTCTGCGCGCGGCGCTCGCTGGCCGCGGCGCTCAAGCTGGTGCAGGACCTGATCGAGCTGGGTCGCGCCGGCACCGGACGCATCGAGGTCGAGCCGGCGCCGACCGACGTCGCCCGCTGCCTGCGCGACATCGTCGCCGACCACTCCGCCGCGGCGGAGACGCGCGGGATCCGGGTCCACGCCGACATCCCCGGCGAGCTTCCGACCGTGCCCACCGACTCCGCTCGCGTGCGACAGATCATGGACAACCTGCTGTCGAACGCGATCAAGTACACGCCGCGCGGCGGCCGCATCACGGTGCGCGCGGGGCTGCGCCCGCCGGCGGACGGCCGCGCGGGCATCTGGCTCGCCGTCGACGTCGCCGACAGCGGACTCGGGATCCGATCGGACGAGCAGCGCCGGGTCTTCGACGAGTTCACCCGCCTGGGCCACCTCGGCGGGGTGCCAGGCGTCGGCATCGGCCTCGCCATCAGCCAGCGAGTGGCCGGCGCGCTCGGCGGACACATCACGCTCGAGAGCCAGGAAGGCGCCGGTTCGACGTTTACCCTCTGGCTCCCCGTGGACGCCGCCTGACCGCGGCCGGCGGCGCCCGGCCGTCGACGGCGGCCCGACCGGGCCCCAAGCTCACCCGCCACCTGGAGGGAGGCACGACATGGTGCGCACCGACACCGACATCGAGACGGACATCGTCAACGAGCTGCAGTGGGAGCCCAGCCTGCGCGACGACGACGTGGCCGTCTCGGTGACCGACGGCATCGTCACGCTCGCGGGGTTCGTGGACAGCTACTTCGACAAATGGAAGGCCGAGCGCGTGGTCGCGCGCGTCAAGGGCGTGAAGGCGATCGCCAACGACATCGAGGTCCGGCTCCCCACGGCGTCGCAGCGCCCGGACCCGGAGCTGGCGCGCGCGGCGGTCGACGCGCTGCGCTGGAACGTGCTGGTGCCGTCCGACCGGATCCAGGCGCGCGTCGAGAACGGGTGGATCACACTTGAGGGCGACGTCGACTGGTACTACCAGAAGGAGGAAGCGGAGCGCACCATTCGGCGGCTAACGGGCGTGCGCGGCGTCACGAACCTCATCACCGTCCACGCGCGCGCCACGCCGACCGACGTCAAGCGCAAGATCCGCGAGGCGCTGGAGCGGGGCGCGGAGTTCGATGCGAACCGCATCAGCGTGGAGGTCGACGGCAATACCGTCGTCCTGCGCGGCACGGTCCGCGCCTACGCCGAGAAGCGCGACGCGGAGCGCGCCGCCCGCAACGCGCCGGGCGTCACCGAGGTGGAGAACGAGCTGGTGGTCGATCCCGCGCTGCCGACCGCGGTTTGATCCGACGTCTTCCCGGCCCGTTCCGCTGCCGCTCCCGCTCCTGGCCGTTCGGGAGCGGGAGTGTACGCGGGAGCGGGAGAGGGGGCCCGTTTTGCCCGGTCGGTCCTGAGACCGGAGCCCGGGCGCCGCCACCGCGGGTCGGGGGCGAGCCGGCATCTTCGCCGGGGTCGGCGCGCGGGCACCCCGCCGGGCGTGGTCCGAGGTAGCCCACGCTTGCGGCCCGGCCGGCCCGCAGCCGACCGCTTCGGCGAGCGCCGGCGATGGCGCCGCCCGCCCCGTCAACGCCGCGCCGAGGCGCGCGTCGTGGCCGTAGACGTCGTCGCGGAAGTGGACGGTGCCGTCGTCGTCCACCCACGCGGTGCGGTAGAGGATGTAGACCGGGATCTCCGCCGGGAGCGGGATGGTGCGCTCGACGCGCGCGTCGATGCCCGCCCGGATGCGCGCGGCGGTCCAGGTGCTGTCCCCACGCAGCGCGAAGAGCGCCAGCTCCAGCGGCTTCTCGATCCGGATGCAGCCGTGGCTGAACGCCCGCAGCGGCCGGGCGAACAGGTCCCGCTCCGGCGTGTCGTGGAGGTAGACGTCGAACAGGTTCGGGAGCACGAACTTCAGCCCGCCGAGCGCGTTCCACGGCCCGGGCTCCTGGCGGATGCGGCCGCCGGGCAGGCGGACCATGTGGTGCCGGGCCAGGTATCCCGGGTCGCGGCGCGCGCGCGGCAGCACCTCGAGCGCCGCGATCCGCGGCGGCACGTTCCAGTACGGGCTCAGCACGACGGCGCTCATGCTCGCGCTGAAGATCGGCGTCGGCCACTCCGCTCGTCCGCCGACCACGCGCATCCGCAGCACGGGCGCACCCGCCTCGACCGCGGTCAGCTCGAACGCGGGGATGTCGACCTCGACGTAGCGCGCGCCGAGCGATTCCGGCAGCCAGCGCAGCCGCTCCATCGAGCGCTCGAGCTGCGTGACGCGCTCCCGGGCCGGGACGTCGAGCCGGCGCCGGGTCTCGGGGCCGACCACGCCGTCCGCCTCGAGCCCGCGGGCGAGCTGGAACGCGCGGACCGCCGCCTCGAGCCCCGCGTCGAAGGAGTCCGCCGGCTCGCCGGCCACGCTCAGCTCGAGCGCCAGCCTACGGCGCAGCGCGGCCACGTCCTCGCCGGCGTCGCCGGGGCGGAGCGTGCGCCGGGCGGCGAGCGGCGCCCAGCCGCCCGCCAGCGCGAGGCCGCGGTAGCGCCGCAGCGCGGCCTGGAGCCGGACATACTCGGCGGATCGCGGCGCCAGCGAGTCGAGCGCCGGCGCGACGGCGCCCGCGGCCAGCGCGCCGCTCAGCAGGGCAGGGAGGTCCCGGCGCCGCGGGGCGAGCGACCCGTGCGGGTGCACCGCGCGCGGATCGACTCGCCCGGCGAGCAGGTCGTGACCGTAGGCGAGGAACGCATCCGTCAGGAGCAGCTCGAGCTCGGCTCGCGTCGCGGCGTCCGCGGCTCGCGACGCCGCGGGGACCAGCCGCCCGAGCGCGGCGGCGTGGTACGCCCCCGGATCCAGCCCGTCCGCCGGCGCGGCCGCCACGCGCCGCGCCAGCTCCACCGCCACCGGGAACGCGCCGCCCGGGCCCGTCCACGCCGGCGCGAAGGACCGCGCCTGGTAGAAGCGCCGCGCGGCGTCGGCGGCGGCCAGCGGCTCCCCGGCGGCCGCAGGGCGCCCGGCCGCGAGCCGGTCGCGGAGCAGCACACTCACGGAGTCGGGGCGGGCGAACGCCGCCGCCGCCCAGCGCCGGCCAGCCGGCCCGCCGGCCAGCGCCGCCAGCAGCAGCGCGGCGCCGGCCACGACGGCGACGCGGGCCACGCGCGCGGCGCGGGCGTTTTGTCCCATACCCGGACGTACGCGGCGCCAGAACGCCCCGCGCGAGGACGCGGCGCCCGGCGGCCTCCCGATTCGCTCCGCCACGCTCCGATTCACCCCCCCAGCGTCTCGCGCACCACGGCCGCCACCGCCGGCACGATCGTGACCACGCGCGTCGGCGGCCACGCCCCCGGATCGGGCGCGATCGTGTCGGTCACGACGATCTCGCGGATGCGCGCATCCGTGAGCGCCGCGCGGGCGCCGCCCGTGAAGACGCCGTGCGTCGCCGCCACGACGAACGCGGGCCGCGCGCCGGCCGCCTCGAGCGCCCGCATCGCCTCGACGACCGTGCTCCCCGTCGAGATCATGTCGTCCACGATCAGGCAGCTCCGCCCGTCCACCTCGCCGGAGACGCGCTGCACCTCGACGTCCCCGCCGCTCAGCCGACGCTTGTGGAGCACGGCCACGGGCCGGTCGAGCGTCGCGCCGATGCGCGTGGCCGTCCGCGCGCGCCCGAGGTCCGGCGAGACGACGACGACGTCCTCCGCGACCGGCGCCAGCGCCGCGCAGACGACCGGGACCGGATCGACGTCGTTCGACGGGATCGTGAGGAAGCCCTCCACCACCGGCGAGTGGAGATCGACAGTGATCAGGTGGCTCGCGCCGGCGGCCTGGATCGCGTCCGCGACGACGCGGGCAAGGATCGGCTCGCGGCGGCCGTGCCGGCTGTCGCCACGCGCATAGCCGAAGTACGGCACCACGGCGATCACGCGCTCGGCGCCCGCCCGCCGCGCGGCGTCCAGCAGCCCGAGCAGCTCGAGCAAGTTGTCCGCCACCGGCGGCGACGTCGGCTGCACGACGACGACCGGCCGGCGCGAGACCGCCTCGCGCAGCTCGATCCCCAGCTCCCCGTCCGGAAAGCGCTGCACGACGCGCTCGGCGATCGGGATGCCCAGCTCGCCGGCGAGTGACGCCGCGAACGCGGGGTTCGCCGTGCCGGGGAGCAGGATCGGATCGGACCAGCTCATGCGCGCCTCCGCGCCGCTCCGGCCGCCCGGGCCCGCCGCCACGGGCCGCGGGCCGCGCCGCGTCCGGCCCGCCGACACTGCACGCCCCGCGCCCACCGCGCCGCCGTCCGGCGAATCCCGACGCCGTCCGTCGGGGGAACCCGCTGCGCGCCGGGGTGCCTCCCCTCTGGCCGGCCCGCCAGGCCCGGCCGATCTTGGCGCGACGGGCAACGGGGCCGCACGCCGCGGACGGGCGGGCGTCGCCCCGCCTGTCCCCGCCGCTCGGCCGCCCTCCGATCCCCCGCGCCACGGACGACCATGACGAAGCCGACCACGACCACGCCGGGCGCGCACGTCCTCGTCGTGGAGGACCACGAGCCGACGCTGCGCGTCCTGACTCAACTCCTCGCCGACAAGGGCTACCGCGCCCAACCGGCCCGCGACGGCGCCGCCGCGCTCGCCGCGCTGGAGCACGGCAACCCGGACGTCGTGCTGCTCGACCTGCACCTCCCGGACATCGACGGGATGCAGATCCTGTCGGCCGCCCGCGCGCTCGGCACCGACGCCCGCTTCATCCTCATGACCGGGCACGGCTCCATCGATACCGCCGTCGAGGCGATGAAGCTCGGCGCCATCGACTACCTGACCAAGCCGCTCCACACCGAGGAGCTGCTCCTCGTCCTCGAGCGGACGGTGCGGGAGAAGGAGTTGCGCCAGGAGGTCGCTCGCCTGCGCGGCGAGCGGGGGCAGGGCGTCCGCGCCCGCATCATCGGTCGCGCGCCCGCCCTCGAGCGCATGTTGGAGCTCGTCGCCCGCGTCGCGCCCATGCGCGCCACCGTGCTGATCGTCGGCGAGACCGGCACCGGCAAGGAACTCGTCGCCCGCGCGATCCACGATCTCTCCGACCGCGCCAACCGGCCGTTCGTCCCGATCAACTGCTCCGCGCTCCCCGAGACGCTCCTCGAGTCCGAGCTCTTCGGCCACGTCCGCGGCAGCTTCACCGGCGCCGTCGGCACGCGCCGCGGCCTCATCGAGGAGGCCCACGGCGGCACGCTGTTCCTCGACGAGGTCAGCACCCTCTCCCCCGCCATCCAGGTCAAGCTGCTCCGCGTGCTCCAGGAGCGCACGATCTTCCGCGTCGGCGGGAACCAGCCGATCCCCGTCGACTTCCGCCTCGTCGCCGCGACCAACGTCGACCTCGCCGCCGAGGTGCGGGCCGGCCGCTTCCGCGAGGACCTGTTCTACCGCCTCGACGTCTTCCCCATCCGCGTGCCGCCGCTGCGCGAGCGGCGCAGCGACGTGCCGCTCCTCGCCGAATACTTCCGCCGCCGCTTCGCCGCCGAGAACGGCATCGAGCCGCCCGCCATCTCCCCCGAGACCATGAGCCGGCTGCGCGAGTACGACTGGCCCGGCAACGTCCGCGAGCTCGAGAACTTCATCGAGCGCGCCATGATCACCTACAGCGGCGAGGCGACCATCCGCTTCGACCCGCCGGCCGGCGAGAACCGCGAGGCCACCCGCGCGCTCCTCGCCGAGGCCCGCCGCGAGCGCTGGAACCTCGCGCGCCTCGAGCGCGAGTACATCCTGGACGTCCTCCAGGAGGTCCACGGCCACCGCGGCCGCGCCGCCGAGCTGCTCGGCATCGACCGCCGGACCCTGTATCGCAAGCTGAAGAGCTACCGCATGCAGCCGGCGCGGCTCGAGCTGGTCGGCTGAGGCGCGGGGCGCGCGGCGCGGTCCACACGTCCGGCGCGCCGCAGGGGACGCGGTTGGCGCGCGCGCCACTGTCGCGTCCCCCGGGCGACGGTGATGCCGCTCCCGTCACCGCGCCAGGTAGCCGCCATCCACCGGATAGTACGCCCCGGTGATGAACGACGCCCGCTCGGAGCTGAGGAACACGACCAGCTCCGCCACCTCGTCCGGCTCCCCCAACCGCCCGATCGGGTGCGCGGCCAGCAGCGCGTCGCGCGCCGCCTCGTCGCGCTCCAGGTCGGCGATCAGCGGCGTCCGGATGAACGCCGGCCCGACCGCGTTCACGCGGATCCCCCGGGCGGAGTACTCCAGCGCCGCGTTCTGCGTCAGACCGAGCAGCGCGTGCTTCGCTGCCACGTACGCGCACGCGCCCGAGAAGCCGACCGCCCCCAGGATCGACGACATGTTCACGATCGCCCCACCGCGCGCCGCGAGCATCGCCGGGATCTCGTGCTTCATGCAGTAGAAGACGCTCGAGAGGTTGACCGCGATCACGCGCTCCCACCCCGCGACCGAGTAGTCGGCGAGCGGATTCATCTCCCCGGCGATCCCCGCGTTGTTGCACGCGACGTGCAGCGCGCCGAAGCGCTCTACCGCCCGCGCCACCATCGCCGCGCATTCGTCCGCCCGGCTCACATCCACCCGCACCACCACCACCTCGCCCCCGGCCGAGCGCACCACCTCCGCCGTCTCCTGCGCGCCCGCCTCGTCCATGTCCGCGACGACGACGCGCGCCCCCGCCCGCGCGTACGCCTCCGCCGTCGCCCGCCCGATCCC
>JADGGV010000827.1 GCA_019689775.1 Gemmatimonadota bacterium | reverse complement strand
CGTCAGATGTCTATAAGCGACAGCCCCTCCGCCGCCGCGAACCGCCGCACGATCTCCCCCGCGGGCAGGATCTCGTCGATCCCGTCCACGCTCTTCCCCGCCTGGAAGTAGTCCCGGTACGCCGAGCCGTCCAGCGAGGAGCGCTTCAGCGCCCGCGCGGATTGCAGCGCGTACAGCAGCCGCATCCAGTGCTTCGTCCGCCGGCCCCGCAGCATCCGCCGGGCGAGCCCCCCCGCCTTCGTGCCGACCCGCTCGATGTACGGCGTCCGGATCACCGCCAGCGGAACCCCGGTCACCTTCTCCGTCAGCACGATGTCGTTCGCGGTCGCCGCGAGGATCGCGCGCTTGTAGTCCGGGTGCACCCGACACTCCGGCGTGGCGATGAAGCGCGTCCCCATCTGCACGGCGGCGTACCCCATCCGCAGCGCGCGCACGAAGTCCTCCGCGTCGCCGATGCCGCCCGCGCACACCAGCGGCACGCCGAGATCGCCCAGCTCCTCGAGCAGCGCCTCGGGCGGCTTCGGCCCCGCGTGCCCGCCCGCGCGCGAGTTGACCGCGATCAGCCCATGAACCCCCGCATCCATCGCCTTCAGCGCCCACTTCCGTTCCGTCACGTCGTGGTAGACGACGCCACCCACCGCCGCCACCCGCTCCACGATCCAGCGCGGATTGCCCAGCGACGTCACGAAGAAGCGGACCCCCTCCTCCAGCGCCGTGTCGACCCAGCGCGCCATCCGCTCCCGGTAGACCTTCTGCGACCGCTCCACGATCGCGTTCATCCCGATCGGCTTCGCCGTCAGGCTCCGGATCCGCCGCAGCCCCGCGCGGAACTCGTGACCGTGGACGTACACCATCGCCATCGGCTGGACGACGCCGATCCCGCCCGCCTCGGACACGGCCGCCACCAGCTCCGGGTTGCTGCACGGATACATCGCCCCGCAGATGATCGGCACCTCCACGCCGACCTGGCGCGTGAACGGCGTGGCGATCATGGCGCGCCTCCGGCCTCCGCCGACTCACGCGCCGCGCCCGGCCC
>JADGGV010000826.1 GCA_019689775.1 Gemmatimonadota bacterium | reverse complement strand
CCGCCGGGCGGCGGGCCGGCGGGCCGCGGGCGCGCCGCGCGCGCGGGCGGGGCGGGGGCCGGCGGGCGCCGACGTCGCCGGGCGGGCGTCTACCTCCTGGGGTTCGGCGGCTACGTCCGCGAGCAGGTGCTGCCGCACTTTCGGGGCGAGGTCGTCGCGGCGGTGGACCACAAGGCCGCGCTGATCCGGGCGGCGGCCGCGCCACCGTTCCCCGTCCACGACGATCCGACCGAGATCCTGGAGGCGATCGCGCGGGATCCGCGGCCGCTGGTGATCGTCGCCACGTACCACTCGGAGCACGCGCGGCTGGCGCGGGCCGTCCTGGACGCGAACCCGGCGGCAGCGGTCCTGGTGGAGAAGCCGGCGGCGCTGACGGCGGCGGAGGGTGTGGAGCTGGCGGCGCTCCGGCGGGAGGGTGCGTGGATCGAGGCCGGCTACAACCGGCGGCACGCGCCGCTTACGGCGGCGCTGCGCGAGGGCTTCCGGGATGTGCCGCGGCCGTGGGCCTTCACGGCGACCGTAAAGGAGCTGAAGCTCCCCGCGAACCACTGGTACCGGTGGGAGAACCAGGGGACGCGAGTGAGCGGCAACGCGTGTCATTGGCTGGACCTCGCGCGGCACCTGCTCGGCGTGGCGCCGGTGGAGGTGTCGGCGATCGGGACGGACGAGAGCTTCGTCGTGTCGCTGGCGTTCGAGGATGGATCGGTCGCCGCGATCGCAGCGAGTGCGTACGGCGATGACCTGCGCGGCGTCACGGAGCGGATCGAGCTGCGCGGCGCGGACGTGACCGGCGTGGTGGACGACTTCCGCGCGCTGACGCTGTCGCGCGCGGGGCGGACGCGGCGGATTCGGCGGCGGCTCCGCGACAAGGGGCACGCGGCGATGTACCGCGAGACGCGGCGGCGCTGGCTGGCGGGAGAGGAGCCGGCCTACCCGGCGGAGGACCTGGCGGTGGTCGCGTGGATGACGGAGGTGGCGACGGCGGCGCTGCGGCGCGGCGACGCGAGCGGCGTGGCGACACGGGGGGGTGGGGCGC
>JADGGV010000825.1 GCA_019689775.1 Gemmatimonadota bacterium | reverse complement strand
GCGCCCGACTGCGCGCCCACGCCCGCGCCACGCACCGCGAGCGCCGCGCCCGCGCCCGGGTACGTTCCCGCGCCCGCGCCCGCGAGCACGAGCAGCGCCGCGGCTAGCATACCGCGCGTCACACGAGCCATGCGCCACCTCGGGTGGAGAGGGTGCATGTTCGGGAGGTCGTCGCGGCCAAGGTAGTGCGCGGGGACCGGGCTGCGGTAGCATCGCCGCCGAGGCCCGGGGCGGCGCCCAGGGCGCACCGGGGTCGCCTCCGACGCCCGCACCGAGGACGCCGACGCCGCCAAGCGCGCCCTGGGCTTCACGGAGGTCGAGCGCATCGTATGTTTTCGCAAGGAGCCGGGAGCCGGGCCAGCCCGATACCCCTTGCGCCGGCAGGCCCGTGACGCCACCCTCCCACGCTTTCCGACGCCGTGGACCCCAACCCGACGTAGGTTGCCCATGCGAATCGCCGACCTCCTCCTCCCCGAGTTCGATCAGGAGATCGCCACGACGCGCCGCGTGCTCGAGCGCGTCCCCGACGAGCGCGGCGAGTGGCGGCCGCATCCGAAGTCGTTCCCGCTCGGCCACCTCGCGCAGCTCGTCGCGCGCATGCCCGGCTGGGCGACGATGGTCATGGAGCGCACCGAGCTCGACATCGCGCCGGTCGGCGGCGGCTTCCCCGGCTACTCGTTCGAGAAGACCGCGACGCTGCTCGAGGAATTCGACCGCAACGCCACGGCCGGCCGCGCCGCGATCGAGGCGGCGCGCGAGGAGGACTGGCAGGTGCCGTGGACGTTCAAGCGCGCGGGCGAGACGCTCTACGTCGTGAGCCGCTACCACATGCTGCGCACGTCGGTGCTCAACCACCTGGTCCACCACCGCGCGCAGCTCGGCGTCTACCTCCGCCTCCTCGACGTGCCCGTCCCGTCGATGTACGGGCCGACCGCGGACGAGCGGATGTGACCGCCGGCGGGGGGGCCCCCCCCCCCCCCCCCCCCCCCCCGCCGGGGGCCCCGCGGGACCGGGCGGGGGGGGGGGAAAAAAAAAAA
>JADGGV010000142.1 GCA_019689775.1 Gemmatimonadota bacterium | reverse complement strand
GGGCGGGATCGAGGCGGAGGCGGCGATGCTCGGCCAGCCGGTCTCGATGCTGATCCCGCAGGTCGTCGGCTTCCGCCTGGAGGGCGAGCTGCCGGAGGGGGCGACGGCGACGGACCTCGTGCTCACGGTGGCCGAGCTGCTGCGGAAGAAGGGCGTGGTCGGGAAATTCGTGGAGTTCTACGGCCCGGGGATCGCCGCACTGCCGGTCGCGGACCGCGCGACGATCGGGAACATGTCGCCCGAGTACGGCGCGACCTGCGCGATCTTCCCGGTGGATGCGGAGACGCTGCGCTACCTGCGCTTCACGGGCCGCCCGGAATGGCGGGTCCAGCTCGTCGAGCGGTACATGAAGGAGCAGGGGCTGTTCCACACGCCCGACGCGCAGCCGCCGGTGTTCACCGACACGCTGTCGCTCGACCTGGCGACGGTGGAGCCGAGCATCGCCGGGCCACGGCGACCGCAGGACCGGGTGCCGCTGTCGCGCGCGGCGCAGTCGTTCCGCGACGCGCTTCCGGGGCGGCGGCCGGTGCGGCCGCAGCCGGGCGGCGCGGGCGCGGCGGCGGGGTCGGCGCCGGCCGGGGCGAAGGATCCGGCGGAGTCGCGGGAGGCGGGCGCGGCGGCGGCGCCGCGGGAGGCCGGCGTGTGGGGCGAGGCGGAGTACGGCGAGGCGCAGGGCGCGATCGACCGGGTGCTGGACGCGGATGCGGTCGGCCAGCTCGACCACGGCTCCATCGTCATCGCCTCGATCACGAGCTGCACGAACACGTCGAACCCGGCGGTCATGGTCGGGGCGGGGCTGCTGGCGAAGAAGGCGGTGGAGGCGGGGCTGCGCGCGAAGCCGTGGGTGAAGACGTCGCTCGCGCCGGGCTCGCGGGTGGTGACCGACTACCTGGAGCGGGCGGGGCTCCAGCCGTACCTGGACCAGCTCGGCTTCAACCTGGTCGGCTACGGCTGCGCGACGTGCATCGGCAACTCGGGGCCGCTGCGGCCGGAGATCTCGGAGGCGATCGAGCGGGAGGGGCTCGTCGTCTGCTCGGTGCTGTCGGGGAACCGCAACTTCGAGGGGCGGATCCACTCGGAGGTGCGGGCGAACTACCTGATGTCTCCGCCGCTCGTCGTCGCCTACGCGCTGGTGGGGCGGATCGACGTGGACCTCTACAACGAACCGCTGGGCACGGGTCCGGACGGGCGCTCGGTGTTCCTGCGCGACATCTGGCCGAGCCAGCACGAGATCCACCAGACGATCGAAACGTCGGTGAAGAAGGAGATGTTCGAGCAGGAGTACGCCCACGTCTACGAGGGCGACGAGATGTGGACGTCGCTCCCGGTGCCGGCGGGCGACCGCTTCCAGTGGGACCCGGACTCCACGTACGTGCGCCAGCCGCCGTACTTCGTGGGGATGCCGCGCGAGGCGCCGGAGCTGGTCGAGGAGATCCGCGGCGCGCGCGTCCTCGCGGTGCTGGGCGACAGCGTGACGACCGACCACATCTCGCCGGCCGGCTCGATCAAGCTGAAGTCGCCGGCCGGGCAGTACCTCGTCGAGCACGGCGTCGACCCGCGGGACTTCAACTCGTACGGCTCGCGCCGCGGCAACCACGAGGTCATGGTGCGCGGCACGTTCGCGAACGTGCGCATCCGCAACCGGCTGGCGCCGGGGACGGAGGGCGGGTTCACGACGTACCTGCCGACGGGCGAGGTGATGACGATCTACGACGCGGCCGTGCGCTACCGGCGGGACGGCACGCCGCTGCTCGTGCTCGCCGGCGTAGAGTACGGCTCCGGCTCGTCGCGCGACTGGGCGGCGAAGGGGCCGCAGCTCCAGGGGGTCCGGGCGGTCATCGCGCAGGGCTTCGAGCGGATCCATCGCTCGAACCTGATCGGGATGGGGATCCTGCCGCTCCAGTTCCTGGCGGGCGAGGGCGTCGAGACGCTGGGGCTGACCGGGCGCGAGACGTACGACATCGAGGGGCTGGCGCTCGCCATCGCGACCGGCTTCTCGCGCGGGCGGGAACTGCGCGTGCGCGCGACCGCCGAGAACGGCGACGTCGTGGAGTTCCGCGCCATCGCCCGGATCGACACGCCGCAGGAGGCGCTCTACTACCGGCACGGCGGGATCCTCCAGTTCGTGCTGCGACAGCTCCTGCGGGGGCGCGAGCAGCCGGTTGCGCTCGCGCCGGGCGCGGCGATCGCGCCGCAGGTCCGCGAGGGCGCCCAGCCGCGCGTCGTCGACGAGGGCTCGAAGGAGTCGTTCCCGGCGTCGGATCCGCCGGCGTATTGAGGGGCGCCGATCAAAACCGGATCGACGTCCGCCAGACGATGTGGTGGTCGGGGTCGGCGACGAAGAGGAAGCCCAGCGGCGAGGTGGCGAGCGCGGCCGGGTTCGCGATCGCGGTCTCGGCGGCGCTCCGGCCCGCCGGGCCCATCGCGGCATCGCCAGTGCCGGCGAACGTGCCGATCACGCCCGTCGTGAGGTTGACCGACCGGACGCGGTGGTTGCCGGCGTCGCCGATGTAGAGCGTGAGCCGGTCGGCGGAGACGGCCACGGAGACCGGCGCCCGAAGCTGCGCATCCGTGGCCGGGCCGCCATCGCCCGAAAACCCCGCCACGCCAGTGCCGGCCACGGTCCGCGCCTCTCCGGTCGCGAGGCGCACCGCGCGCACCCGGTGGTGCTCCGTGTCCGCGACGTAGAGCGTGCCGTCGGCGACGGCGATGCCGGTGGGGCGGCGCAGCGAGCCGTCGCCGCCGGCGACGGTGGCGAGCGTGCCGTCGTCGCGGACGACGCGGACGCGGTCGCTGTCGCGCTCGGAGAAGTAGACGCGGCCATCCGTCCCGACGGCGACGCCGGCCGGTGCCTCGAGCCTGGCCTGCACGGCGGGCGTGCCGTCGGGCGCGGCGCCGGCGCCTCCCCGCCCCGCCACGCGCGTGAGCGCTCCCGTCGCCGGGTCGACCCGCACGACCTGGTGCAGGAACGGGTCGGCGGCGACGAGCGCGCCCGCGGCGTCCACGGCCAGCGCCGAGGGGCGCGTGAGGCAGAGCGCGGCGTGGCAGAACGTCTCCGCGTAGACCTCGCGGACGCGCCCGGCGGACGAGACGGCGAGCACGCGCGAGGCCTCGGAGTCCGCGATGTAGAGCACGCCCTGATCGTCCATGGCCACGCCGAGCGGGCGCAGCAGGCGCGAGCGGGTGGCCAGCGAGTCCAGCGTCGCGCCGGCCGAGTCCGGCACGCCGGCGACGATGCGCATGATCGCGGGCGGATCGCCGGTCACGACGAGCGGCTCGCCGCACGCGCCGGCGAGGAGCGCGAGCGGGGCGAGCGCGCCGCGCGTGCGGTCGCCGAGCTGGTAGTCCGGGTTGTACTTGAACTCGGGCGTGTACAGCTCCTGCTGGACGCGATTGCGCAGGACCGTCGCCGTCAGCATGGCGCCGGGACCGAGCGGGCGGTCGAGGCGCGCAGGAAGCCGATCAGCTTGTCGCCGGCCTGGTGCGGGAGCATCGCGCCGGTGTACGGGCAGTAAAGCGCCGCGGTGCGTGGGTCGCCGCGGAGCTGGCCGATGGCGTTGTCGAGGTCGGTGCCGGCGTCGCCCGGCTGGAGGCAGGTGAGCCCGCGGGCGCGCGGGTCGGCGTCGCGCATCCCCTGGAGGAGCAGGTCGGCGAAGAGCGTGGTGCCGGAGCCGAGGAACGCGAGCGGCCCGCCCGCCGAGGCGGAGAGCGCGGTGAAGCCGTGGTAGAGCGAGGCGGGCGCCCAGCCGTCGGTGGAGAGCGCCGCGCGGCCGTCCCAGCGCTCGGGGTTGCCGCGGCGGGTCACGAAGTTCACCACGCCGGAGAGCGCCGAGCCGTACTCGGCGCCGAAGCCGCCG
Organism: Gemmatimonadota bacterium; assembly: GCA_019689775.1. GTDB lineage: Bacteria > Gemmatimonadota > Gemmatimonadetes > Longimicrobiales > RSA9 > JADGGV01. Next base: position 4,841 of record JADGGV010000142.1, on the reverse strand, counting down.
GTCACGACCTCGACCTGCTCGAGCGAGGACGGCGAGAACTCGAGGCCGTTCCCCTGCGTCGACGCCTCGAGCTGGTTCTTCACCTCGACGCCGTCGACGACGTACAGCTCCTGCCCGACGCGGCCGCCGCGGAAGTGCCCCTCCGAGACGCCCGTCGACAGCTCGATGGCCTGTGCCGTGGCGTCGATCGGCAGCTCGCGCAGCTCACGGCCGGTCACGATGTCGCGCGAGGTCGAGCCCTGCGGATCGATCAGCGGCGGGAGGCGCTCCACCTGCACCGTGACGCCGCCGACCTCGACCGCCTGCGGCTGCATGCGGGCGACGGCGTCCGTCGCGTGCCCGGTGCGCACGACGACGCCGGTCAGCTCGAGCGTCCGGTAGCCGAGCCGCTGCACGCGCAGCGTGTGCTCGCCGGGCGGGACGGCCGCCAGCGCGAAGCGCCCCTCCGCGACCGTCGTGGCGCGGAACGGCAGGCCGACGAGCTGCACGTCCGCGCCGACGATCGGCTCGCCGCTCTGCGCGTCCAACACCCGACCGAGGATGCTGCCGGTGGCCTGGGCGGCCGCCGGGCGCGTGCCGAGCGCGACGAGCAGGAGGGCGAGAAACGGCGCGGCGGCACGGAGCGGCCGCCGGTCAGCCACGCGTCGGCGGATCATCGATGCAGCCTCGCACGCGATGCACTCGGGTGGCGAATGGAATGAATGCGCCGGTTGGTCTGGTAGAACGTGCGGGTGTGTCGATACGTGACGCGCGAAATGTGGGCAGTCTAACATCCCCGTGCAAGCCGGCGTGCGCCGCGACTACCGGACGAACGCCCGCGACTGTCGCGCGATTCGGGGGGACGGTATTCCGGCGGTCTCAGTCCTCCGGAGCGACGCGGCCGCGCAGCTTCTTCGTGTCCGCGCGGCGCCGCTTGGCGCGGAGGCGCGCCTCGCGCGCCGCGGCCGGCGGCCGCGTCTTCTTCCGCTTCTTCGGGACCCGCAGCGCCTCCGCCACCAGGATGCGGAGGCGGTTGGTGACCTCCTCCTTGTTCTGGTACTGGCTGCGGTGCGTGCTCGCGGCGAGGTGCAGGACGCCGTTCTGGTCGATGCGGTTCGCCAGCTTCTCGCGCAGCCGGGCGCGCTGCTCCTCCGTCAGCGCCACGGAGGCGCCGACGTCCCATTCCAGCTCGACGCGCGTGGACGCGGTGTTCACGTGCTGCCCGCCCGGCCCGCCGGAGCGCGTCGCGCGGTAGTGCAGCTCCGCGCGCGGGATCGCCACGCAGTCGTCGACGACGAGAAGGCCTTCGGTGCTCATGGCGTCGCCCTCAGCGCACCGCCGCCCGCCCCACGACCACCCGGGTCTGGTGGCCGCCGCCGTGCAGCGGCGGCGCCGAGTCCGCGGGCGTCGCCTCGGTCCAGGCGCCGTAGACGACGCCGCCGAACGCATCCACGCCGGTGTAGTCGCCGAGGAACTCGCCGCCGGGCACGAACGGCTGCCCCCAGGGCTCGTGGCGGAACGTGCGGCCGCCGTCCGTCGAGTAGGAGAGCATGTATCGCAGCCGCCCGCCGCCCTCCTGACGGTAGTAGCCGAGCGCGAGCAGGCCGGTCTTCGGGTCGAGCGACATCCAGGAGAAGAAGCGGGCGCGGCCGTCGGGCGCGGCGGCATCGCCGACCACGCGGGGCTCGCTCCAGGTGCGCCCGCCGTCGTCGGACTCGGTCAGGAACACGGCGGCGCTGCCGAGGCGCGAATCGACCCATTCGACGAAGAGGCGGCCGGTGCGCGGGTCCACCTCGATGCCCGGGAAGCCGTTCGCGCGCGCCACGCCCGGGACGCCGAAGACGATGTCGGCCGTGCGCGCGATCCGGATGTCGGGCCCGAACGTCAGCCCGCCGTCCGTCGAGCGGTCCAGGAGGATCCCCGTCGAGTCGCTCCAGACGACGTACACCGTGCCGTCGGGCCCGACGGCCACGTCCGTGCCCTCGGCCGCGCCGACGGAGTCCTTGGGGCTGCCGCCGTGGTCGCTGATCTGGATCGGCGCCGAGAACGTGAGGCCGCCATCGGTCGAGCGGGCGAACAGGATCTGGGTCTCCCAGCGGCGGAACTCGGTCCACGCGACGTAGATGTTGCCGCGGCGCGCCGGGTCGGACGTGCGGTCCACCGCCGCCATCGGCTTGTCCTCGAACGGCACGCCCGACCGCTCCGGCTGCGCAATGACCGGCGTCGCCTGCGCACGCCAGGTGCGGCCGCCGTCGTCGGAGCGGTTCAGGTAGATGCCGTTGCGGTGCGCCGCCTTCCCGAGCGTGTCGTAGTCCTCCGGGCGCACGAACGCGATGTAGAGCGCGTAGACGTGGCCGTCGGCGTCGAAGAAAACGCTTGGGTCGCCCGAGAGGTCGAACGCCTGCGTCCCCGGAAGCGGCGCCACGGTCCAGCTCCGCCCCCCATCCGTCGACCAGCCGGCGCTCGCCGGGACCTGGAACACGGTGACCACCCGGTCCGGCTGCGTCGGATCGACGGCGACCGACGTCTCGTTGTGGTAGCCGAAGCCGGTGACGGCCTCGGCCCGCAGCTCCGGCACGGATGGGATCGACGGCGCCTGCGGCCCGTTCCCGCGCGCGCACGCGGCCAGGGCCAGCGCTGCGGCGACGGCGAGGGTGCGCGACATTCGGGGCCTCCGGTTCGAGGACGCACGGAAGGTAAGACGCGGCCGCGCCCGCGGCGACTCCGACGCCGCCGGCGGCGACCTCCCCACGCACCCGCCCGCTGCGCCGCGCAGCGACGATGCCGGGACCCCGGCCCGGTCGACGGGGTCAACCGACCCGGGCGCCCGCACGCCCCGGTCGGTAGCTTGCCGGGTGGGCCGGAGCGCCCGCCTCCCGCGATCGCCACCCTTGACAACGCCCGGCGATCCCGCCTCTTTCGCGCTCATCTATGGGATACGATACGACACGGGCCGCTGCGGACGGCCGGGACACCGACACCACGCTGGCACTCAAGCTCTTCGTCGTGCTCGCGCGCGCCGAGGCAGCCGTCGAACGCCACGCCGCGGCCGACGTGGCGCGCCACGGCCTGACGCTCAGCGAGTTCGCCGTCCTCGAGGCGCTCTTCCACAAGGGACCGCTCCTGCTCGGGGACGTTCAGCGGAAGGTCCTCGTCTCCAGCGGCGGGATCACGTATCTGGTCGATCGGTTGGAACAGAAGGGACTCGTCGAGCGCCGCCCCTGCACCGAGGACCGGCGCGCCGTCTGGGCGGCGCTGACGCCCGCCGGCGATGCGCTCATCCGCCGCATCTTCCCGGAGCACGAGGCCGCCCTCCGGGCGGCGCTCGGCGCGCTGAGCGAGGACGAGAAGCGCACCGCCATCGGGCTGCTCCGCCGGCTGGGCCGCCACGCGGCCGAGATACCGCTCCCGTCCGGCAACGGCGGCTGACGCGCCGGGCTGGTCCCGCCGCCCCCACCGCCCTATCATGGGTCGGACCGCCAACGCAGGGAGGCGCCGATGACCCCACAGCAGCGGGAGCACCTCGAGACACGCCTGCGTCAGGAGCGCGACCGCATCCTCGCCAACCTCAACGCCTTCGACCGACGCTCGCGCATCTCGCCCCGCGAGGGCGGCGGCGACCTCTCCGCCTACCCCTTCCACATGGCCGACGCCGGCACCGACGCCATCGATCAGGAGATGGATTTCGCCGTCGCGGAGAGCGAGCGGCGCACGCTCGCCGACATCGACGAGGCGCTCCGCCTCCTCATCGAGGAGCCGGAGCGGTACGGCCGCTGCGACGACTGCGGGCGCGAGATCCCCTTCGAGCGCCTCGACCTCATCCCCTGGGCCCGGAGCTGCAAGGACGGCCCCCACGGCGCCGTCGCGACCACCCCCTAGCCGCCGCGGCCCCTACGCCGCCACATCATCCCGCAGGAGGCGCTCGACCTCCTGGAGCACCCGACGGGGCCCGATCGGCTTCGTCAGGTACCCGTCGAAGCCCACGTCCCATGCGCGCCGACGATCCTCGTCGAACGCGTGCGCCGTCAGCGCCACCACCGGGATCCCCGCGGTGAGCGGGTCCTCCTTCAGCCGCGCCGTCGCCTCGAAGCCGTCCATCCGCGGCAACGAGATGTCCATCAGCACGAGGTCCGGCCGGTACAGCGCGATCAGCGCCAGCCCGCTCTCCGCGTCCTCCGCCTGCATCACCTCGTACCCGCTGTGCTCCAGCAGGACGGAGTAGATCCGCCGATTGTCCGGATTGTCCTCCACCATCACGATGGTCTTGCGCGCCATATCCCCCTCCGGCGCCGCGCCCCACCACGCGTCGCGCAGATGCCCATCCGAAGCACGCCCCCTCCCCGACCACTCATCCCCCGGGAACGGGGCCGTTCCGGGCGCGCCGTTGCACGTTCCGGGCCGTAACTCGTGAGAGCAAAGGGAGTTGCCCGGAGGCGGGACGGCAGTCGCAGCCGAGCCCGCGCCGGCATCGGCCGCCTCGGCAGCTGCGGTCGCATTCGCAGACGAACCCGAGGCACGACGGACCGGCGTGGGCGGTGCGGATCCGCAGGGCACGGGATCGGGTGCGGATGCGAACGCGCCTTCGGCTGCGGCGCGCCCCCCGCCGGCCGCGGCCGCGGCGCGGCGTCTGCCTAATTTTCTTAAGCGGCTTGCGCTCAGATCCAAAGAATGATAAGCTTCGGCCGGTCCGGACCGATGACCGTGAAAATGAAGGGGCACGATGCGGGGGATCACGCTGGACGAGACGGATCGACGCTTGCTGGAGTTGCTCCAGGAGCACGGACGGATCTCGCAACACGACCTGGCGCAGGCGGTGGGGTTGTCGTCGCCGGCGGTGGGGGAGCGGGTGCGGAAGCTGGAGG
>JADGGV010000141.1 GCA_019689775.1 Gemmatimonadota bacterium | reverse complement strand
GGGGCAGGGGGAGAGTGGGGGATCGCAGCGCCACCCACTCTCCCGCCCCCCGTTCCCCCACGCTTCCGCTCAGGGGGGCGCCGCTCGCCCGCTCCTTGCGGTTCGGTCCGGCATGACGCTGATCGTGCAGAAGTTCGGGGGCACGTCGGTGGGCACGCCGGAGCGGATCCGGCGGGTGGCCGGGCGGATCGTGCGGGAGCGGGCCGGCGGCCGGGACGTCGTCGTGGTCGTCTCCGCGATGGGCGACACGACCGACGACCTGCTCGAGCTGGCGGCGGCCGTCTCGCCGGAGCCGCGGCGTCGGCACCCGCGCGAGCTGGACATGCTGCTGACGGCCGGGGAGCGGATCGCGATGTCGCTCGTGGCCATGGCGGTGCGGGACGCCGGCGTGGAGGCGATCTCGCTGACGGGCTCGCAGGCGGCGATCATCACGGACGACAGCCACACCGGCGCGCACATCGAGGAGGTCAAGGCGACGCGGGTGCGCGAGGAGCTGGCGCGGGGGCGCGTGGTGATCGTGGCGGGGTTCCAGGGGGTGAGCCGGCGGCGCGAGGTCACGACGCTCGGGCGCGGCGGCTCGGACACGACGGCGGTGGCGCTGGCGGCGGCGCTGGGCGCGGAGCGGTGCGACATCTACACGGACGTCGACGGTGTCTACACGGCGGATCCGCGGCGGGTCGCCGGGGCGCGCCGGATCGAGCGGATCGACTACGCGGAGATGGTCGAGCTGGCGACGTCGGGTGCGCAGGTGATGCACCCGCGCGCCGTGGAGATCGGCGCGCGGTTCGCCGTGCCGATCCGGGTCCGGTCGTCCTTTCGCGGCGACGACGACGCCGGGACGTTGATCACGAGGATCGAGCGGATGGAGCCGATCGAGGGAATGGCACTGACGGGGCTCGCCTCCGAGCCCGGCCACGCGCGGCTGACGCTGCGCGGCCTGCCCGCGACGATGGCGGCGACGACGCGGGCGCTGGAGCGCTTCGCGGCGACGCGGGTCAGCCTGGACATGGTGGCGCCGGTGGACCGGGCGGATGGCGCGCGTCGCGACCTCCAGCTCACCCTCAAGGAGGAGGCCCTCGCCGAGGCGGAGCGCGCCGCGCGCGAGCTGGTGGGCGAGCTCGGGGGGGAAGGGTACGACGTCAAGCGCGGCTTGACCCGGGTGGCGGTCGTGGGGAGCGGGATGCACGATCGCCCGGGGGTGTACGCGCTCGAGTTCCAGGCGCTGGAGCGGACCGGCGTGAGCGTGCACGCGCTGTCGAGCTCCGGCATCACGATCCGCGTGCTCGTGGACGCGGCGCAGGAGGACGCCGCGCTGCGCGCGCTGCATGACGCCTTCGGGCTGGGGGAGATGGCGAGATGAAAGTCGCGATCCTGGGCGCCACGGGCGCGGTGGGGCGCACGATGCTCCGCGTGCTGGAGGAGCGGCGCTTTCCGGTGGACGAGCTGGTGCTGCTGGCGTCCGAGCGCTCGGAGGGGAGCCGGATCGCCTGGGGCGGCCGCTCCTGGGAGGTGCGGGCGCCCACGCAGGGCGCCTTCCGCGGGTGCGACGTCGCGCTGTTCTCGGCGGGCGCCGCGCGCAGCCGCGAGTGGGCGCCGGTGGCGGCGGCGGAGGGCGCGGTCGTGGTCGACAACTCCTCGGCCTGGCGGATGGATCCGGACGTGCCGCTCGTGGTCCCGGAGGTGAACCCGGAGGCCGCGCGGCGGCGCCCGAAGGGGATCATTGCGAACCCGAACTGCGCGACGATCCAGTTCGTCGTACCGCTCGAGGGGCTGCGGCGGCGTGCGGGGATCCGCCGCATCGTCGCCACCACGTTCCAGTCGGTGTCGGGGGCCGGGCAGAAGGGGCTCGATGCGCTCGCCGCGGAGCTGGCCGGCGGCAGCTCGGCCGACTCGCCGTTCCCGGGGCCGATCGCCGGGAACGCGATCCCCTGGATCGGCCCGCGTGGCCCCGACGGCTGGAACGAGGAGGAGGACAAGCTCCGCAACGAGACGCGGAAGATCATGGGGCTGGAGGGCGTGCCGATCGCGGCGACGTGCGTGCGCGTCCCGGTGGAGGTCGGCCACGCCGTCTCGGGCACGGTCGAGCTGGAGGAGGAGCTGTCGGCGGACGAGGCGCGAGCCGCCATGGCGGAGGTCTCGGGCGTCGAGGTCTGGACGGACGACCGGGATCCGCTCCCGCGCGACGTCGCCGGGCTGGACGTGGTCCGCGTGGGGCACGTGCGCGTCGACCGCGACCTCCCGCGGGTCTTGCACTTCTGGGTCGTCGCGGATAACCTCCGCAAAGGCGCCGCCACGAACGCGGTACAGATCGCCGAAATGTTGCTCCGTGCCTGAGAGACGACCGTCTTCCCGTGCGCCCGCGAGGGCCGAGGCACGCGAGAAGCGAGCACGGGTGGAGACGAGTGCCGGTGGCGTGGTGTTCCGCCGCCGGGGCGAGGAGCCGCTCGTGCTGCTGATCCGTGACCCGTACGAGAACTGGGGCCTCCCGAAGGGGCACCTGGAGGCGGCGGAGACGCCGGAGCAGGCCGCGACGCGGGAAGTCGCCGAGGAGACGGGGCTGACCGACGTCGCGATCTGCGGCGAGCTGCCGACCATCGACTGGTACTTCCGGGACGGCACCGAGCTCGTCCACAAGTTCTGCCATTTCTTCCTGATGGAATGCACCGCGGGCGAGGCGCGTCCCCAGGTCGACGAGGGGATCTCCGCGTGCGTCTGGCTGCCCGTGCAGGAGGCGATCCGGAAGGTGACGTACGCGAACGCGCGGGAGGTGCTGCGCGCGGCGGGCGTACGCCTCCTCAGCTCGACGGTCGATTGCCGCGACGAGGGCTAATGTCCTGCGCGGCTCGCTGACCACCGGCGCACCCCATGCGCGGGCCCTCCGAGCGGGTCGAGTGGAAGTACCTCTACGCGGCGGCGGCGCTGCTGGTCGCCGTGCTCTACCTGCTTTCCGTCCGGTCGGTCCTCTCCCCGTTCGTCGCCTACATCCTGCTTCTCATCCTGCTGGTGCCGTACGCCGGCTCGCCCGGGTACGTGGGGCTCGTGGTCGGCTTCACGGTCCTGGCGCTGCTCTGGCTGCTGGAGACGGTCGGCTCGATCCTCGCGCCGTTCGTGCTCGCGGTGGCGCTGGCGTACATCCTGGACCCGGCGGTCGACTGGCTCGAGCGCCGGCGACTGCCTCGCTGGGCCGCGATCCTGGTGCTGGCGCTCCCGGTCGTCGGGCTCGCGGTGGTCGGGGTGCTCGTGGGGATCCCGGCGCTCGTCGACGAGATCCAGGTCATCGCCTCGAAGGTCCCCGGCGCGGTCACACGGTTCACGGCGTGGCTCGAGCGCATGCGGGCGAGCGCGATGCGCTGGAACATTCCGTTCGTCGGCGCGCGGCTCCAGGCGTGGCTCCAGACGCTGACGCCGGAACGGATCGGCGAGATGATCACCGCGCGGCAGGCGGAGATCGGGGCGCACCTGTGGGACGCGGTGGTCGGCGTGAGCCGCGGGGTTGGCCTCGCGCTGACGATCCTGGGCTACGTCGTGCTCACGCCGGTCCTCACGTTCTACCTGCTGCGGGACTACGACCGCATCACGGCGCGGCTCGGCACGCTGGTGCCCGTCCAGCGGCGCGAGAGCTGGCTTGCCGCGGCGCGGGAGTACGACCGGCTCCTCTCGAGGTTCCTTCGGGGCCAACTGATCGAGGCCGCGCTCGTCGGTGTGCTCACGTGGATCGGATTGAAGATCGCGGGGTTCCCGAATGCGGCGCTCGTCGGCACGTTCGCGGCGATCTTCAACGTGGTGCCGTACCTCGGGCTGATCGCGAGCGTCATCCCGGTCGTGGTGATCGCGCTGCTCGCCGGCAACGTGCTGTCGCTGCTGCTGCGGGCGGCGATCGTGTTCGCGATCGTGCAGTTCATCGACGGCTCCGTGACCGGCCCGCGCATCGCCGGCGGGTCCGTCGGACTGCATCCGGTCTGGATCATGCTGGCCCTGACGCTGGGCGGCACCCTGTTCGGCTTCGTCGGCCTCTTGCTCGCCGTGCCGCTCGCGATCCTGGCCAAGCTGCTGCTCCGGGCCGGTCTGGAGCGGTACCGTCGCTCGCGCGTCTACCTCGGGCCCGCGGGCGCCGACGACCCCGGGGCGTGAGCGCGCCTTGCGCCGGCGCGCGAGCGGCGACTAGGATGCGCGCTTTTCAAGCCCGGCAGGAGCGGAGCGGATGGACACGGCAGTGAGCACGGCGGATCCGCGGGACATCACCATCATCGGGGGTGGCCCGACGGGGCTGTTCGCCGCCTTCTACGCGGGGATGCGCGGCATGAGCGCGCGCATCGTGGATTCGATGCCGGAGCTCGGCGGTCAGCTCGCCGCGCTCTACCCCGAGAAATACATCTACGACGTCGGTGGTATCCCGCAGATCCTGGCGCGGGACCTGGCGGCGCGCTGCATCGAGCAGGGGCTCCAGTTCGGCGCCGACGTGCGCCTCGAGGAGCAGATCGACGAGCTGATCCGCGAGCCGGACGGCTCCTTCACGCTCACGACGAACCGCGGCCGCTACCCGACGAAAGCGGTCATCATCGCGGCGGGGAAGGGCGCGTTCGCGCCGCGGGTGCTGGAGTGCGCGGGCTACGAGCGGCTCCTGGGGCGCGGCGTGACGCACCACGTCAAGGACCCCGCCCATTACGAGGGGAAGCGCGTGCTCATCGTGGGTGGGGGGGATTCGGCGGTCGACTGGGCGCTGAACCTGAAGGACCGGACGCGGCGGCTGATCCTGATCCACCGGCGGGAAGGCTTCCGCGCCCACGCGCACTCGATGCGCCTCGTGGAGGAGGCGGTGCGGGCGGGGCAGTTGGAGCTGCTGACGCACCGGGAGGTGCGCGAGATCCACGGCGAGGACCGCGTCACGGCGGTCACGATCTTCGACAACCGCACCGACGTCGACACGCACCTCGAGGTCGACGCGGTCCTGGCGCTCATCGGCTTCAAGCCCGACCTGGGGCCGATCTCGCGCTGGGGGCTCGAGCTCGAACGGCATGCGATCCGCGTCGACGCCCACATGCAGACGTCGATCCCCGGCGTCTTCGCGGCCGGCGACGTCTGCACCTACGACGGGAAGCTGGAGCTCATCGCCACCGGCTTCGCCGAGGCGTGCATCGCGGTGAATTACGCGGTGCACTACATCGACCCGAAGGCGCGCGTCAACCCGGGGCATTCGACGAACCTCAAGGTGTTCAAGGACCGCGAGGACGAAGTGGTCCCGGTCGGCGACTGAGCGGCCCGAGCCGGGAGCGTCGTGCGCTTCTATGTGATGGGCGGCGGGTGCTACGGCACCTTCTACGCGCGGCAGCTCCTGCGCGCCCGGGCTGCCGGCGCGCTCGCGGTGGCGGAGGTCGTCGTGGTGGACCACGGCGAGGCGCCCCGGGCCGCCCGCGAGCTGGGCGGCGAGCCGCCGCTCCGCTTCGAGCGGAGTGATTGGGACGACTTCCTAGACCGGCGACTCGCCGAGCCGGACGTCGGCCCGGAGGACCGCATCGTGACGCCGCCGTTCACGCCCCACCTCGCCCTGGCGTGGCTGCTCCGCCGGGTGCGGGAGGACTGCCCCGGCGTGCGCTGGACGCTCGAGCCGTTCCGGCGCATGCCCGGGACGCCGTTTCAGCAGCAGGCCGAGGGCGGTCCACTCCTTCTCTCGCACGCGGACTGGGTCTGCCCGGCGAACTGCATCGAGCCGGCGCGCTGCCCGAAGACGCGCGGGCCGCGCTTCTGGGACCTCGACCGCACGGTCCGGGCGCTGGCGGTCGCGCTCGAGGACGCCGGGCAGCGCGTCGCTCAGCTCCACCTGTTCCACTGCCACCACCTCGCATACGGCGTCGGCGCCTATCCGCTCGCGGAGCTGGCGAGGGCGCGCGCGGCGGTCACGGCGGCGGTGCGCCGGGCCGCGGGCGGGCCGGACCGGCTGCGGTTTCTCGTGGGCACGATCTCGCACTGCCACGGTGCATTACACCTGCTTACGGCCGAGACTGGCACGGTTTCTGTATCGGGGGATGCGCTGCTTTCCGCCCGAACTCCCCGTTCCCAACCCGAGGCTTCGAGCCGGGCATGAGCGACAACACCAGGAAGACGGTCCTCCTCGTGGAGGACAACGAGGACAACCTCGTCGTCTACCGGACGATCCTCGAGCACGTCGGCTACCGCGTGATCGAGGCCCGCGATGGCGAGGAAGGTGTGGCGCGGGCGAAGCAGGATCTCCCGGACCTGATCCTGATGGACATCTCGATCCCGAAGATCGACGGTTGGGAGGCGACGCAGCGGCTGAAGGCCGATCCGGCGACGGACGCGATCCCGATCATCGCGCTGACGGCCCACGCGCTGGAGGAAGACCGCCAGAAGGCGCTCCAGGCCGGCTGCGACGGGTACCTGGCGAAGCCGGTGGAGCCGCGCCGCGTGGTCCAGGAGGTGGAGAAGTTCGTCGGGCCGCCGACGGCGGTCAGCGAGACGTAACCAGGCGAGGCGGCGCGGGGGCCGCCGTGCGCTGCCGAGCGAGGCGTCGCCGGTAGTAGGCGGAGGCGACGACCAGCGCGGTGAGCAGGAGCGCCTGGGCCGCGAGCGACTCGGTGATCGGATAGAGTCCCAGGACCTGGCGTAGCGCGCCGTGATCGGGTACCCACGCGAGCGGGTGCGGCGCGAAGAGGCCGGCTTCCTGGAGGTTGTAGACCCCCTTGCCCAGGAGGACGAGCGCCAGGTAGAGCAGGATCGCGTTCGTCACGCCGAACACCCGCCGCAGCGGTAGCCTCACCCCCATCCGGATGATCGCCACGCCGACGCCGAGGATCAGCACGGCGCCGGGGAGGAGGCCGGCGAGCACCGCCGTCGGACCGGCATCGAAGACGATGGCCTGGTAAAATAGCACCGTCTCGAAGCCCTCCCGGTACACCGCGGCGAAGGCAAGCCCGGCCATGGCCACGGCCGAGCCGCTGCTCACCGCCCGCCCGACGTGCCGCCGCAGGTATTCCTTCCAGTCGTGAATGTACGTCTTCTGGAAGAGCCAGTGCGAGACGTACAGGAGGACGCCGACGGCGACGAGGCCGGTGATGCCTTCCACGAGCTCCCGGCTCGCGCCGTCGAGCGGCACGAGCGTCCGGGCGATCACCCAGGTCAGGAACGTGGCCAGCACCCCGGCGCCGACGCCGGCGTAGATCTGGCGCCGCTCCCGCCGACCCGCGCCCGCCGCCGTCAGATAGGCCAGGAGCGCGCCGATGAGGAGGACCGCCTCCAGCCCCTCACGGACCAGGATCACGAACGCGTTCGCCGCGCCGAACCAGAACGGCGTCCCCGCGCGCAGGACGGCGTCCGCGGCGAGCAGCTCGTCCCGGAGCGCGGCGAAGTCGCGGGTCACCTGCGGGGCGGCGGCGCCGCGCGTCATCCCCGGCCGGAGGTGGAGGTGCACGAGGCGCTCGATCCGCGCGACCCGGGCCGGCGCGAGCCGCGCCTCGAGCGGCTCGATCCCCTCGAGGTACGCCCGCTCGACACCCTGGAGCGCCGGGCTCACCCGGCCCGCCCGGTACGCCGCCTCGGCCGAGTCCAGCACGGCCAGGATCGCGACGATCTCCGGCGTCCGGGCCGGCCCGGACGGAAGCCCGCGCGCGACGCTTCCCTCGGCAGGCGCCCCGCGCCGCGGCGACGCGGCGACGTCGCCGGCGCGCGCGCGCAGCGCCTCCAGGTCCGCACGCAGCGACGCCGCCAGCGCGGTCGCCTCGGCGGGCGTCCCGGCCCGCAGCAGCGCGTGGAAGCGCGCCTCCGCGCCCCCGATGCGATCGGCCGTCGCCGGCGTCCCGTACGAGCCCGCCGGGCCGTAGGTGCTCTCCAGGACCTCGAAGTCGTCCAGGTAGATCCGCCACGCCGACTGCCGGGCATCCTCCAGCCGCCCGGCCCGCGCCGCGCCTTCCACTCCATCGACGGCGCGCGCGATCTCCTCCAGCCACGGCCCCAACGGACGCGGCGCCGCTTGCGCGGCGGCCCCGCCCCCAACGCCGACAAGCGCCAGCGCGAGGAGCAGGCCGGCGAGCCGACGCCCGGTCATCGCGGCCCGGTCGCGGCCGCCGCGTTCCCCGGCGGCACCAGCGGAACGCCCGCGGACTTCGCGGCCGCGAGCACGCTGTCGTAGCTCGCGAAGAGCCGCTCCAGCCCAGCCGCGCGAGCGGCCGGCGCCACGCCCGAGCCCGGGCGGAACTGCTGGAGCACCTCGTGGAACCGCGCCTCCGCCGCCTTCACGCTCGCACCCAGCGCCGAGTCCGCCGCCAGCCGGCCGCCCGTCCCGTAGTACTGCTCGATGTATTCCTGCCTCGTCAGATACAGATCGAGCGCCTGCCGCTGGGCGTCCGCCGAATCGGCCGCCCACCGCTCCGCCGCCGCCATGAGCCCGCGCCGGACGTCCGCGATCCAGTCCTCCAGCCCGCCGGGCGGCGTCCCCGCGATGAGCCCCGCGGGCATCGCGACGCGCGCCGCCGATCGGGGCGGCTCGGCCTCCGCGCGCGCGGCGCCGCCGCCCCGGCACCCCGCCGCGAGCAGCGCGGCCGCGCCGGCGAGCGTGACCGCGAGGATGGACGATCCGAGAGCCGGTCGCATCGGGCCTCCACGAGTTTGAGATTCATTCTCAATGTGGAACCTAGCGCGAGCCGGCGGGGTGGGCAAGGGCGCGGGGTGTTGGGTGGACGGGGTGG
>JADGGV010000140.1 GCA_019689775.1 Gemmatimonadota bacterium | reverse complement strand
CTTTGATCCTTTCCTGCCCTGCCGGCTCCGGTGGCGATGTCCCACGGACTGTGTACAGGTCGGGATGAGGGACGCTCGGGGGCGGCACGCTTGACCCGGCCGGCCAGCGTGGTCATCCTGACTACCATCATCGCCATCTGCGGGGTACAACAACCACGAGCAAGGAGGGGCGATGTTTGGGATCGTCGATGTGGCGGTCCGGGCACCGGACGGGCGAGCGTTCCCAGGGTACGACCTGCGTGCGGCGCTCGGGGCGGCCTGGGCGTCCGGCGCACTGCACGGCATGCGGCGAAGGTGGGGCCTATCGACGCTACAGCGACACGGCGTTCGGTTCGGCTACATCACCGACACCGGCCGGTTCCTCACACCGGAGGACGTGCGTGCGCTGGCGCTCGGCGCGGGCGTCGACTTGCCCGATCCAGAAAGCCAGCTCCTCGTCTCCATCCTGCCATACTTCGGGATCATCTTCCCGGACCGAGCCGCGGAAACGCTTCACTGGATCGAGCGGGCGGTGGCGGCGGGGACGGCAACGTGAGCGTCGGCCTCGAAGTGCTGCGCGAGGCGCTGCGGGCGCCGCGGGTAGGGGTCGCGGAGCTGGCGCAGGCGCTCGGCCGCTCCCGGCAGGCTTTGTGGGCGTGCGAGGCGGGGACACGACACCCTCGCGATGCCGACGTGCTCAGCCTCGCCAACTGGTTGAACGGGCACGCGGAGAAGCTGCGAGGGCTCGTGCATCAACTTCGTGAGCAGGTAGGAGTCGAAGGGGAGGGAAAGCGATGGCACACCCCGGACTGATCCGGAAGCGCGGGGCGGGATGGCAGGTCGTCCTCCGCATCGGCGGGAAGCGTCACCAGTACGGCCCCCGGACCGAGAAGCTGCTGGCAAGCTGCACGAAGAACGAGGCTGAGGAGTTCGCCTGGCGGAAGCTCAAGGAGCTGAAGAGGGAGGCGGAGCGCGAAGCCGCCGGGCTGCCCGGCCCCATGCCGATCTCGGCGCTCCTCGACAAGTACGAGCGCGAGCGGCTGCCGCTCCTGGCCGAGCACACGCGCCGAACGTACAAGGTCTCCCTCGCGTACTTCCGCACCTTCTTCGTCGAGCGCCTCGGCGATCCGCGCGTGGACAAGATCCGAGCAGGCCACGTCACCGACTACCTGAACTGGCGGCGGCTGAACCCGGGCAAGGGAGAAGCGGTTGGCGCGCGCACCCTCGCGAAGGACCGGGCGACGCTCCACGCCATCTTTGCGTTCGCCGAGGAGCTGGAGCTGCGCGAGGGCAACCCGGTCGCGAAGGTGAGGCCGCCCAAGGCCGATGCCCGCCAGCCCGTCATCCTCAGCGACGGGCAGTTCGAGCAGCTCCTCGCCGCGTGCGAGCGCGACGCGCACGGGCATACGTTGGCCGAGGCGCCGATGCTCCGGCTCTACATTCTCACCCTCGCCGAGTCCGGAGCACGGTGCGACTCCGAGGTCCTTTGGCTCCGGTGGGAGGACGTCGACTTCGAGGGCGGCTTCATCAAGATCGAGTCGAGCAAGGCGAAGGGACGGCGGACGAAGAGCGGCAAGTCCCGGTGGGTGCCGATGACGCCGCGCCTGCGGCAGGCGATGCGCGAGCACGCGCTGCGCTACCGCGGCGCCCTCTACGACGGCAAGCCCTCGCCCTGGATCTTCCATCACCCGTTCAGCCGGCGGCGCGCGAAGGCGGGCGAGCGTGTCCGCAGCTTCCGGCGCGGCTTCCAGGCGGCTGCGGCGCGGGCGAAGTTGCCCGCCGAGCTGCACCAGCATGACCTGCGGCACCGCAGGGTCACGACCTGGCTCGCCGCCGGCGCCAACCCCGTCCACGTCAAGGAAGCGGTCGGGCACGCGGACCTGCGGACGACGATGGGATACACGCACCTCGCGCGCGAGCACCTGCGGGCATTGGTTGATGGCGTCGGGGCCGAGGCTCCGCCGGTGACGCTGAGCGCGGCCGACTAGGTGGTGGAGGTGGGGCAGGGCACCGGCGACCGGGTGGGGAGCCGGCGCGCCTGAGCGGCGAATTCCGCTGGAATTGATGGCAACGGAATGGCAACGCGGCGCGTAAATGGGCGCGATCGGGCGCAAGCCTGCGTTGGAGGCCGTGGCCGCAAAGCTCTGCCGCACAACACGATGAGGTTCGGCGCAACCGTGCGCCAACGGCTAGATATTCCTGCAAAACCTCGATTCGGCGGTTCGAATCCGCCCGGCGCCTCTGGACTCTCGAGGGTACGACAGCGGTTGAGCGACGGCCCGGACGACGGGCGGCAACAGGGCCCGGAAACTCGATGCTCCGAGTTTCCGGGCCTTGCTGCATCTGGCCGCCGCTGTCACGACCGTGCGGGACCGGCGCCGCCGTGCGCGCCGAACGCCCCCGCCGCCGCATCGCGCCGGGGGCGTCGACTGTCGACCGACGGGGCTACCGCCGCCGCGCGGGGACGGACGGCTTGCCGCGGCGGAGCCAGGCGCCGACGAGCAGGCCGAAGGCGGCGCCGAAGCCCGCGGCGGCGATGAGGATTTGCTGGGGCTCGAGCGGCGGCCGGTCGAGGAAGATGCCCAGCACGGCGTGGAGTGCCGACATCAGCGCTCCGATCGTGACAGGTGAGAGGATCGGCCCGCGGAGGGTCCGCGACGGCCGTGCTGCACCGTACATCGTAGGATCGGCCGGTTGCGGCGGGAGGTTGAGCGGTCGCGCGGAGGCGGCGCGCGATCCTCGACCGGCGGTGTCCGCGCCGCTTGCCGGGAGAGGCGGAGGCGGGGGCGCGGCGTCGCCGGTCCGGGCGTCTGGCGCGCGAGCGATGGCGCCGGGAGCCGCGGCGCGGCGTCGGGGGTCAGTCAGGAGGTCAGGTAGTAGGCGAACTTGAGGAACTCCTCGACCACGGTGATCAGGCCGCTCTCGCTGCGCCACCAGTCTTCGGGTCCGAACCCCCAATCCGGGGCGGGTGTGGAGACGATGTCGAGCTGGGCCCCGCCGGCGACGTGGCGCAGCGACCAGCGCGCCCGCCGCGAGTGGAACTCCGAGGTAACGAGGAGGATGCGGCGGATGCCGTTGGCCCTCGCGAAGGCGACGAACGCCTCGGCCTCCTCCCGCGTGCTCGTCACCGGTCGGCGCGGCTCGATGATCCGGATCGCGGAGTCGGGCACGGCTTCCCGGCGCAGGACCGCGACGGCCATGTCGGTCTCCTGCGCCTGGATGCCGCGCAGCACGGGCGGCAGCGGCTGGCCGCGGACGATCAGCACGCGGGGCGCGTAGCCGGCATGGTAGAGCTGCGCCGCGCGCACGCTCCGGAACGGCGCACCGTTCAGGACGAGGATCGCGTCGGCCGGCACGGGGCTGTCGGCGACCACGAGCGCGCGGCCGAGGGCGGTGAGGAGCGGGCGCCGGGCGAGGAAGGCGGCGAGCCCCAGGGCGACGAGCGCCGTTGCCGCCACGGCGGCCCGCCGGAGGCGCGGCGGCGGGGCGTCGCCGCCGACCGACGCCGCCGGGGGGACGGACGGGCCGGTGATCACACGCCTGCGATGCGCCGCTTGTACTCGGCGAGCGCGGCGTCCAGCCGCTCGCGCGCGGTGGTGTCCCCGGGGACGTTGTGCGACGGGTGGATGTAGAGCCGCACGCCGCGCTCGACGAGGATTTCCGCGACCGTGCAGATCGTCATCCACACGACCGTGGTGAACGCCATCGTGGAGACGGGGCCGACGCGGTCCTGGTGGTGCGCCACCTCGACGGTCGCGTCGACGGCCGGGACGCAGGTGTCGATGACCACGTCCGCCAGCTCGAAGAGCCGCTTCCCGGACGAGTGCCGCGGCGGCTTTCCGGCGAACGCCTCGGCGGAGCCGGCGACGACGACCTTCATCCCGATCTCGCGCGCCGCGAGCGCCACGTCGATGTTGACCTGGTTCAGCCCGGAGTGGGAGAAGACCCAGAGCGTGTCGCGGGGGTCGAGCGTGTAGCTCTTCATGATCTCCCGCCCGTAGCCCTCCGCCCGCTCGAGGAAGAGGAACTGGTGGACGCCCATCTCGCCGGTGATCCGGGTGAAGAACGTGAGCGGCAGCTCGATCATCGGGTGGAAGCCGACGAAGCCGCCGATCCGCGGGTACATCTCTTCGACCGGGATCGTGGCGTGACCGCAGCCGAACGTGTGGACCCAACGCCCGGCGGCGATCGAGTCGGCCATGATCTCCGCGGCGCGGCGGATGTTCTCGAGCTGGGTCGCCTCGATGCGGTCCATCACCCCGCGGGCGTGGCCCAGCCATTCCCTGGCAAGCATTCGGTTCCTGGTTGGTCGAGGTTCACATGGCGGGCGCCGGGGCGGCCGCGGCGCGGCGGCGCGCGGCGGTGAAGACCAGCGCCATGAGGCAGAGGCTCAGCGGGACGATCGCGAAGGACGCCCGGAGCCCGGCGGCGTCGCCGAGGACGCCGGTGAGATAGGGGAGCGCGGAGCCGCCGGCGAGGGCGATCACCATGACCACGCTGAAGGCGGTCCCCGACACCGCGGGGTAGCGGTCTCCCACGAAGCCGAGCACGACGGGGTAGACGGCGGCGAAGCCGGCGCCGAGGAGAGCGCTCCCGATCGCGGCGGTCGCGGGGGAGGCGCCGGCCAGCATGACGAGCGCGCCGGCGAGCGCGACGGCGATGGACGTGTACAGCGCCCGCGCGGGCGGGATGCGCCGCAGCGGACCGCCTAGGAGGAGGCGCGCCGTCATCATCCCGAGCCAGTAGATCGAGAGGAAGAAGAGCGCACGGTCCGCCTCGAGACCGAGCGCCGCCTGCACGTAGGCCGCGGTCCAGCCGCCCACCGTGATCTCCATCCCGCTCTCGAAGAACAGCGTCAGGCCCAGGAGCACCAGCGCGGGGTCGCGCAACAGGCCGACGCCGCGGCGCAGCGGGAAGCCCTGCGGATGCTTCGGCGCAGGGAAGCGGACGGCGAGCGTGTAGCCGAGCGGCAGCGCGACCGCGGTGCCGATCCCGGCGACGATCGCGCCGTAGGTGAAGTGGCGCAGCAGGAGCCCGAGCAGGAACGGCATCCCGAACGCGCCGATGCCGAAAAACACGCCGAGCAGGCTGAGGTCGGCGCTCCGGCTCCCCTCCTCGCCGAGGTCGGCGACGAGGGCGTTGGTCGCGCCGTTGACGATCCCGCCGCCGATCCCGATCAGCGCGAGCGCCGCGGCGACGACGGCGATCGAGGGTGCGAGCGCGATCCCCTCCAGCCTGAGCAGGATCAGCGCGATCGAGAGCGCGAGCAGCGTCTTGTAGCCGTGGCGGTCCACGATCGGGCCGAAGACGACGGAGCCGGCGAGGATCCCGAGCGTGAGGATCGGGAAGAGCGAGCCGGCGGCCGCGTTGGCCAGGCCGAAGCGGGACATGAGCGAGGGGAGGAGCGAGCCGAGCGCCGTGAGCACGATGCCGAAGACGAGCATCCCCATGCACGCGGCGGCGAAGACCTGGCGGCGGCGGTACATCGGGCGCCCTCAGCGGCTAGCGTCCGTCGTGGCGTCGAGCGCCAGCCGGCCGGCGCCCCACACGCCCGCGTCGCCCCCCAGCTCGGAGGCGACCAGCTCGACCTGCTGCATCGCGATCGGCTGCGCCCAGTGCGCGGCCTGCTCACGGATCCGGTCCAGCAGCCGCACGGCCGGGCCGAAGACGCCGCCGCCGAAGATGACCTTCTCCGGGTTGAACAGGCTGACCAGGTTGGCCGTGGCCATGCCCCAGCAGGTGATCGCCTCCTCGACGACCTGGCCGGCGATCGGGTCGCGCCCGTCGTAGGCGGCGAAGACGTCCTCGGCCCGCAGCGCCTCCGGCGGGATCTCGCGCAACCGGCCGATGTAGCGCGGGCTCACGGAGAGCAGCCGGCGCGCCACCTCGGCGAGCCCGGCGCCCGAGGCGTGGAACTCGAAGCAGCCGACGCCGCGGTACGGCTCGATCCACGGGCGGGAGAGCGCGACCCAGCCGACCGCGCCGGCGATCCCCGCGGAGCCGCGGAGCACCCGGCCGTCCGCCAGGATGCCGGCGCCGATGCCCGTGCCCACGGCGAGGAAGATCGCGTCACGGCAGCCGCGGGCCGCGCCGCGCCAGCTCTCGCCGAGGATGTAGGCCACGCGGTCGCTGTCGATGCGGACCGGCGCGCCGCCGGCGGCCTCTTCGACTTCCGCGAGGAGCGGATAGTCCTCCCAACCAGCGATGTTCGGCGCCCAGACCGTGCCCGTGGCCGGGCGGTAGATCCCGGGCACCGCCACACCCACGGCCGCCACGTCCTCGCCTCGCTCGCGCGCCGCGGCGCGCAGCACGCGGACCGCGTGCGCGACCCGCGCGCCGACCTCCGCACCCACCAGCCCGCCGACCGAAGCGTCCGATCGTTCCAGCAGCTCCGCATCGCGCGAGAACAGCGCCGCGGCCACCTTGGTGCCGCCCAGATCCACGCCGATCACCGCCATAGCAGCTCCGGGTCTTTCGGTGGGGACGCGCCGGCCGAGCGCCGGTCGCGTCGCGAACTTGGCGCCGCGCCGGGGCGGGGGTCAAGCCCGGGCGGCGAGGGCCCAGGCCGACCCGGGATCGCGCCGGCCGTCCCGGCAAGGACGCGGTGCGCCTCCCTGTGGGCGACGTCGCCGCGTCGGCCTCCGGCGCGGACGAACCGTCGCGGCGGGGAAGGGAACCGGGCGCGTCGGCCCCGAGCCGGCCCGTCAGCCGACGTTGCCGAAGTCGCCGGGCTTCCGGAAGGCCTTGTAGCGGGCCAGGTTGAAGGCGACCAGGAGGAGCTTCGTCAGGAAGAAGTCCGAGATCAGGATCAGCACGAACGAGAGCACCATCGCCTTCGTCGTAGCGCGCCCGACACCCTCGCCGCCACCCGTCGCGTTCAGGCCGTAGTAGCACCCCGACAGCGTGATGATCAGCCCGAAGAAGATCGGCTTCACCAGCGTCATGAGCAGGATCGCCGGGAAGAAGCCGAAGAAGAAGTCCTTGCGCCCCAGGGACTCGATCACGCCGCGGAGGTAGACGTCCGCCGGCACGACCGCCTTCGCCAGCGCGACGATGAGCCCGCCCAGCACGCCGACCAGCGCCGTGATCACGCTCAGCACCGGCACCATGGACATCCCGGCGAGCACCCGCGGGGTCACGAGCTTGCGAATCGGGTCCGTGCCGAACGTCTGGAGCGCGTCGATCTGCTCGCTCGTCCGCATGGACGCGAGCTGCGCCGCGATCCCCGAGCTGACGCGGCCCGCCACCATCAGCGCCGCCAGCGTCGGGCCCTCCTGGATGAGCGACGTCCCGACCAGGTTGCCGAGCAGCGCCTCGGCGCCGATGACTCTGAGCTGCGCCGCCGTCTGGAGCGCGATCACCATCCCGATGAACGTGCTCGTGAGCAGCAGCGGCGGGAGCGACCCCACGCCGATCCGGTCCATGTGCACCAGGACGTCGCGGGCGTAGAACGGCCGCGAGATCGTGAAGCGCAGCGCCCGCCCGCCCAGCGTGCAGAACTCCTGCACGGCGAAGAGCATGCGGAGCAACCATTGATCGACGCTCGCGACCAGCTCGCGCATCGGCCTCCCGATTCAGGGGCGCCGGCGCCAGAGGGCAAGCTCCGGACCGCCCGCTCCGCGCGCCCCGCCATTGCTCGCGTTCGGCCGACCGAGCTAGCTTCCGGAGACCCGCAGGGCGCCGCGTCGCGCGCACGGATCCGCCGCGCCCGGCGGGCGCCGCTGGTCCGCTCGAATCCGCGCCGCCGCTGGAGGGACCGATCTTCGTGCCCTGGACGATCCTGCTCTGGGCCGGCCTCGCCGCGACCCTCCTCACGAGCTGGCTCTTCGCGGCCGCCTACTGGGCGGGCATCACCCGCCTCCAGCCCGCCCGCCTCCTCGGCTGCTTGCTCCTCCCCGCGGCGCCTGCGCCGCTCGCCACGACCATCGGCCGACTCCTCCACCTCGCCCTCGGCGTCGCCGTCCTCCCCTTCGCCTACGCGCGCTTGTTCGCCTGGATCGGCGCCGCCGAGGCCGCGAACGGCGCCCTCCTCGGCGCCGCCCACGGCGCCATCGTCGCCGCCGCGCTCGGCCCCGTCGCACGCGCCGGCCGCTGCGTCGCCACCGGCCCGCTCGGAACCCGCCTCGGCGCCGCTACCCCACTCGTCGTCCTCCTCGGACACGTGGCGTACGGCGCCCTGCTCGGCTATGTCTACGTCGTTCCCGGCGCATGACACGCTCCTTGGACCCCGACACCCATGACCAAGACCGCGCGCCACGCCGCCATCCGCCAGCTCGTCGAAGAGGGCCGCTACACCAGCCAGGAACATCTCCGCGAAGCCCTCGCCCGTAAGGGCTTCGAGGTCACCCAGGCCACCCTCTCGCGCGACATCCGCGAGCTCCGCCTCATCAAGGTCCCCGACGCCGAGGGCCGCACCTACTACACGCTCCCGCCCGAGGAGTGGGAGCTTACTCCCCCCATCCGCCGCCTCCTCCCCGCGCTCTTCGTCGGCGCCGAGGGCACCGGCAACCTTCTCGTCGTCAAGACCATGCGCGGCGGAGCCCAGCCCGTCGCCGAAGCCATCGACTGGGAGGAGTGGCCGGAGGTCCTCGGCTCCATCGCCGGCGACGACACCGTGCTCCTCATCCTCCGCGACCCCGCCCACCTCGACACGATCCTCCGCCGCATCGAGGAGCTGGCCGAGCTGGACACCTGACCCGCCGCCCGCGCCGCCCCGCCCGGCAC
>JADGGV010000139.1 GCA_019689775.1 Gemmatimonadota bacterium | reverse complement strand
GGGGTGGGGGGGGGGGGGTCGGGGGGGGGCGCGGGGGGGGCGGCCCCGGCGGGGGGGGGGGGGGGGGGGGGGGGGGCCCCGCGTCGCGACGTGGGACTCGGTGGGCGCGCCTAGCGGACGATCAGGTCGGTGGGCGTCCGGGGCTTGATCTGCCAGTAGGCGCCCGTCGTGACCGGCACCAGCACGCCGCCCACGTCGACGGAGGCGCCCGGGACCAACGTCGGGCGGCGCAGGCCGGTGGTCGGCTCGATCAGGACCTCGACCGGTCCGGTGCCGTCGTCGACGCTCATGAGGAACTGCCCCGAGGGAGCGCTGAGGGTGTCCTTGATCACGCCGGCCACGCGGACGGCGGCGGCGTCCAGCTCTCCGCCGTCGGCGGTCTTGGCGACGGCGGTCGTGACCACCTTCGGCGCGGGGAGCCCGACGTTCTGCTTGCGGACCGTGACCCTTCCGCCCGTGAGGACCGGCTGACCGTTGACGATCGCCACCGTGCCGACGAGGGCGATGCTGTCTCCGGCGAAGACGTTGGCCTGGCCGACCTGGACAGCGCGGATCGCGCCGGTCGCGTCCTGGAGGTGGAGCGTGCCGTCGGCGAAGGTCGCCCAGCCGGTCAGCGCCACGCCGGCGACCTGGACCGTCCGCCCGGGGGACTGCCGCCGGGCGTCGGCGATCGTGGCCGAGTCGAAGTGGATCTTGAGGTCCACCTCGCGGAACGGGCGGATCTGCCAGCGGCCGGGGACGTTGTCGGTCGGCACGAGCACGCCGGCGACGTCGACCTTCGCGCCGACGAGCAGCGCGCTTCCCTGCCCGTTGCCGAGGTTGATCTCGGCCGGCCCGGAGCCGTCGTCGACGGTCAGGACGACGCTACCGCCCGGCGTCTGGCGGACGTCGAGGAGCGTGGTCGCCTCCGCGGTGACGTAGGCGGCGTCGAGCGTGCCGCCCTTGGCGGTCGCGGCCTCGGCCGTGGTGACCTTGACCGGCGCGGGGAGCACCCCGCGCTTCAGGAGGAAGACGAGCGCGTCGCTCAGCACGGGCTGGCCGGACTGCTCGCTGCGCACGGCGAGGATGCGGACGCTGTCGCCGGGCTGCGCGGGCCCGGCGGCGACGCGGATCGCGCGGATCGCGCCGGTCGCGTCCATGACGTGCATGCTTCCGTCGCCGAAGGCGCTCTGGCCGGTGAGTGCGATCCCCTCAATGAAGAGCTTGCGGCCGCTTCGGGTCTCGCGGGCCTCCTGGATCGAGAGGCGGGGGAAGCTGATGGCGGCGACGATGGTGGTGGTGTCGGCCGCGCGCACCGTGAACGTGCTGGAGTCGACGCTGAGCAGCCGCAGCGTGTCGCCGACGGAGGCGCTGTCGACCAGGAGCCGGTAGCGCGCGGGCGGAATGTCGAGCAGCAGGGCCGACCCGTCGCCGCCGGTGGTGGCCTTCCAGTGGGAGGTGCCGCCGGCGGCGAGGGCGAGGCTGACGGTGATCCCGGCGGCGCCGGGCTCGCCGGAGTCGATCCGGCCGTCGCCGTTCAGGTCGAGGAACGCGATGGCGCGAACGGCGCCGTTCGGCGTGGGGGACGGCGGCCCGCCCGGGTCGCTACAGGCGGCGAGCGGCGCGAGCAGGAGCGCGCCGACGGTCAGGGTTCCGAGATGCTTCCCGCGCATATCAGTAGCTCAGGCGGAGGCCGAGGCGGATCGTCCGGCCGGGCGTCTGCCGGACGAGCACCTGGCCGAAGTGGGGATTGGCGAGGAGCGGGACGTCGACGACGGTCGCGTTCGGATCCGCCGGCGCCCGCGTCGCGTCGACGATGTAGAGCGCGCGGTCGGGGATGCCGGTGTCGCTCTCGAGCAGGTTGAGCCCCTCGAGCACGATCGCCCCCGAGAGGCGGCCGGCGTGGAGCAGGTCGAGGCTGAGCCGCGCATCGAGGGCGTGCACGCCGGCCTGGCGGCAGGCGTTGCGCTCGGCGAAGCCGCCGGCATCGGCGCGCAGGCAGCTCCAGCGGGCGATGAGCGCGTCCATCCCGGGGACGGCGGGGTCGACGAACGCCGGATCGTTGCCGGCGGAGCCGTCGCCGTTCACATCGACGCCGTCGCGGAAGCCGGGCGTGAACGGGTAGCCGGAGCGGTAGCGGTAGACGACGGTGAGCGTCGGCGCGAGCGCGCTCGGGAGGCTGAACTCGGCGCCGGCCGTGAAGCGGTGCGGGACGTCGAAGTCCGAGGTGCCGTCGGCCCACGGCTGTCCGGCCACGGTGTCGGTGGCGAGGGGCCGTGGGCCGGTGCCGTCGAGGCGCGCCCACGTCCAATCGTCGGTCGTGCGCGAGTAGGTGTAGCGGCCGAAGAAGCGGGCGTAGCGCCCGCCGAAGCGCTCGAGCCCGACCGTCAGGCCGAAGTAGTCGGAGCTGGCGTCGGCGGTGTAAGCGGAGACGACGTCGAAGTCGCCGAACCGCCGGTTGGCGCCCGGCTGGGCGACGACGAGCGCGCCTTGCTGGACGAGCGGGCCGAAGATCGCGCGCCCGTGCGCGTCGGTCGCGATGGGGGCGGGCGTCAGGTTCAGGTCGCGGCGCTGCGGCAGTCCGTCGGTGTGTCGGACCGTGGCCGAGAGCTGGAGCGCGGCCTCCCCCAGTTGGCGGGTGATGCCGAGGCTGCCGCGGGCGGTGCGCGGCGGCTTCACATCCGGGGACAGGAGCGCGAGCTGGGCGCCGATGCGCGGCACGTCCGGCGCGACCGGCCACTGGAAGACGCCGAGGCCGCGCCGCACGGTGATGCTGCCGTCCTCGGCGACGGCGTCGGCGAAGATCGCGGGGTCGGTGCGGTCGTAGTACAGCCCGGCGGCGGCGCGGATGACCCACTGGTGCGCGCCCGCGACGTCCCAGGTGGCGGAGGCGCGGGGGCTCGGCTTGAGGATGGTGCGGCTGGGCGTGCCGAGATCGATGCCGGTCGCGTTCCGCCAGGCCGTCCGCGCGGCCTCGGTGCCGGAGAGCGGGAGGCGCTCGATGTCGAGCCGGGCGCCGAACTGGAGGTCGACGCCGGGCGCGGCCTGCCACGTGTCCTGCGCGAAGATGCCGAGCTCGGGGATGGTGAACTTCGCCTCGGGCACGGGGCCGGAGAGCTGGACGAACGCGCCGCGGCCCTCGGCGAACTGCTGCACGCCGCCGAACGTGAAGATGCCGCCGTGGCCGAAGGCGTAGCGCTGGTCGTAGGACGAGAGCGTGACGCCGGCGCCGAACTTGATCTGGTGCTGGTCGGAGCCGTAGAAGAGGACATCCCGCAGGTGCACGGTGGAGAGCGAGAGGTCGCCCTGGAGCGCCGCGCCGCCGTTCACGCCGATGCCGCCGACGCTGAAGAGGGTGGCGGGCGCGGTCACGCCGAGCCCGCCGCCCCCCTGCGAGGCGTACTCCCGCTTGCTGTAATCGAACGACAGGTCGAGTTCCTGCGAGAGGCTGGCGCCGAGCTGGGAGAAGAGGCTGCCCGCCGCAGTGAGGTCCGTGCCGGACACGCGCGGCAGGAGCGAGGCGAGCGTGGCGCCGCTGGGGTTCGGCGCCTCGTCGGTGTGCCCGCCGAAGTTGGCGCGCAGCGCGAGGCGGCTGGTGGGGGTGACGTTCCAGTCGAAGCGGCCGTAGCCGCGGTACGTCGTCGCCCGGGTGAGATAGCCGCTGCCGAGTCCGCTCAGGTCCTTGCCGTAGGTGCCGCTCGCGATCTGCGCGATGGCGGGGACGAGCGAGTCTCCGGCCTCCCAGGCGGGCGGCGTCGCGCGGTCCGCGCGCGAGACGTCGAAGCCGAGCGCGTAGCGCGCGCTGTCCTGCATCATGGCCCCGCCGAGCACGAGGCTGCCGTACGCGTCGGTCGGCGAGAGATCGGCGGGGGAGAAGAACCGGGAGGAGGTGAGGGCGCCGGGGCCGAACGCGCCGAACGCGCGGAGCTGCGGGGCGCGCGATCCCTGGCGCGTGAAGAGGCCGAGGAAGCCGCCGGCGTGGTCGCTCCACTCGACGTCGGCGCCGTTGGTGACGAGCTCCGCGCCCTCGAGGCCCGGCAGCAGGAACGGCGCGGCGCGCAGCGAGGCCGGGAGGTGTGGGTGCGTGGCGAAGTCCGCGGGGAGCCCGTCGACGACGAGGCCGGTCAGCCGGCCGGGCAGCCCCTCGGTCTCGAGGCGCGCGTCCGATTCGCTCGACAGGCTGGCCAGGAGCGAGATCCCCCGGTCCTCCCCGGGCAGCCCCTGGACCGGCAGGAGCCCGACCCACTGGTCGAGGCCGGCGCGCGAGCCGGCCAGCGTGCCGGACACGACGCGCAACGTGTCCACGGCATCGATCGGCGGCGTGGCCGCGGCCAGATCGATGTCGAGGCGCACCTGCGTCCCGGGCCGCAGCGGCACGCCCACGATCCGCCGGGGCCGGAATCCGAGCTGCTCGACGACGACGTCGTAGCGTGCCGGCGGCAGGAACGCGAGGCGGAAGTCGCCCGCGGCCGTGCTCTCCGTGGTCTGGTCGACGCCGGCGTCGACGGCCACGGCCCGGATCGTCGCGCCGGCCAGCAGCTCGCCCCGGTCGTCGCGGACGGTCCCGTAGATGAGCCCGGTGGAGACGCCCTGCGCCGCGAGCCCGCCGGCGGATACGAGCACAAGAGCAGGAAGCGCCGCGAGGGCGCGGGACCATCGTAGAATCGTCGACATCGTGTTCTCGTTGGGTCGGTCCGGGGAATTGGGCGCCGACGGCGTGCAGGAGCCGTGCCGGGTAGCCTGGCTCCGCCGCGTCGTCGCCCATCGAATCACAGGGATCGCACGTCCACGCCCTCGGCCGGTGGCGCGTGGCGGTGGCGATCGCCGGGGGACCCTCGAGTCGGCCCCGCCGGGGCAGGGGGCGCAGCGCTGATGCAACAGGAGGGCGGGTCGGCCACCACGGGAATGATGCGCGGCCGGACGCGCGCGAAGCAAGTCCTTGGCGTGCTTGCGCCCCGCGGCGCGCGGGGCGTATCGTCGAACGGCCGGGCGGAGGACGCCCGGTCCGCCGCGATCCCGCTCCGTCCCGCGGCGCCGGCTCGGCCGGGAGCGTGAGCGGCGCGCGGCGGACGGGCGCGGCCGAACTCCCGGTCGGCGCGCGGGGTACGCAGACGGCGATCCGCGAGCGGGGGGCGGCGTCCGGCCGGTCGAGCGCCGGCCGGGGTGGCGGTGGTGAGTGGCAACCCGAGGAGGGCCCATGACCGACATCCTCGAAACGACGCCGCGCACCGCGGCGCCCGTGGCGTCGCCGGCGGCTCCGGTCGCGGGAGCGCCGCCGCAGCGGCTCCTCTCGCTGGATGTCTTCCGGGGGATCACCATCGCCGCGATGGTGCTGGTGAACAATCCGGGCGACTGGGGGCACGTCTACGCGCCGCTCGAGCACGCGAAGTGGAACGGGTGGACGCCGACCGACCTGATCTTCCCCTTCTTCGTCTACATCGTCGGCGTGGCGATGACGTTCTCGTTCGGGAAGATGCAGCAACGAGGCGCATCGCGGGCCGATCTCGTCGCGAAGGTGCTCAAGCGGGCCGCGATCATCTTCGGGCTGAGTCTGGCGATCCAGGGCTTCCCGAAGTACGACCTCGCGCACATCCGCGTGATGGGCGTGCTCCAGCGGATCGCGCTGGCCTACCTCGCGGCGTCGCTCATCTACCTGAACACGCGGACGTGGCGCGCGTGGGCGGGGTGGGCGGCCGGGCTGCTGCTGCTGTACTGGGCGTTGATGATGCTGGTGCCGGTGCCCGGGCTCGGCGCGGGGTGGCTGGAGCCGGGGAAGAACCTTGCGGCGTGGATCGACTACCGCGTGCTGACGCCGGCGCACATGTGGGCGGAGTCGAAGACGTGGGACCCGGAGGGGCTGCTCTCCACGATCCCGGCGATCGCGACCTGCCTGCTCGGCGTCTTGACGGGCGCGTGGCTGCGCTCGCCGCGGACGGCGGAGGAGAAGGTGATCGGCCTGTTCGTGGGCGGGACGCTGGGGCTCGCGCTCGGGCTGATCTGGGGCGGCGTCTTCCCGATCAACAAGAGCATCTGGACGAGCTCGTACGTCCTCTTCACGGGCGGGTTCGCGGCGGTCTGCCTGGCGCTCTGCTACTGGACCGCGGACGTGAAGGGGTGGCGCTGGTGGACGAAACCGTTCGTCGTCTACGGCGTGAACGCGCTGGCGCTCTACGTCCTTTCGGCCTTCGTGGGCCGCCTGCTGATCTACGTGATCAAGGTGCCCACGCCGGCGGGCCCGGTCGCCCTGAAGACCTGGCTGTACACGCATCTCTTCGCGCCGTTCTTCAGCCCGATCAACGCGTCGCTCGCGTGGGCGCTGACCTACGTGCTGGTGTGGCTGGGCGCGATGTGGGTGCTGTACCGCCAGCGGATCTTCATCAAGGTGTAGCGGCGGCGACGGGTGGAGCGAACGCGGCGGGGGCGGTCCGGGATCCGGGCCGCCCCCGCGCTGCTTCGGCGGGCGCGGCCGGCGCGCGTCCGTCGGCGGCGCCGGGCCCGGGCCGCGGGCGCGGGCTAGAGCAGGATCCCGCGCAGCAGCACGACGGCGACGCTGAAGTAGATGATGATGCCGGTGACGTCGACGAGCGTGGCGACGAAGGGCGCGGAGGCGCTGGCGGGGTCGAAGCCGAGGCGGCGGAGCAGCATCGGGAGGGTGGAGCCGGCGAGCGTCCCCCAGGTCACGACGCCGAGGACGCTGAAGGCGACGACGAGCGCGACGTGGCCGAACGCGGGTCCGTAGGCGCCGAACGCCGCGTGCCAGGTGACCACGCGGAGGAAGCCGATGGCGCCGAGGATCGCGCCGAGCACGAGGCCGGCGGTCAGCTCGCGCCGGATCACCCGCCACCAGTCGCGGAGCCGGACCTCGCCCACCGCCATGGCGCGGATGATCAACGTGGAGGCCTGCGAGCCGGAGTTCCCGCCGCTGGAGATGATGAGGGGCACGAACAGGCTCAGGACGATGGCGCGCTCCAGTTGGGCCTGGAAGAACGTCATCGCGGAGGTGGTGAACATCTCGCTGATGAAGAGGACGCTCAACCAGCCGGCACGCTTGCGGATCATCCGCAGGAAGTCGATCTGGAGGTACGGCTCGTCGAGCGCCTCCATGCCGCCGTACTTCTGGATGTCCTCCGTGGCCTCCTCGCGCACGACGTCGACGATGTCATCGACGGTGACGACGCCCTTCATGCGGCCGACGGCGTCGATGACCGGGATGGCGACGAGGTCGGAGTCCTCGAACTGGCGGGCGACGGACTCCTGGTCCATCTCCTCGGGGACGGTGACGACGTCGGTCTCCATGACGTCGCGCACGAGCGTGCGCGGGGAGGCGGCCAGGAGCTGGCGGAGCGAGACGACGCCGAGGAGGCGCTGATCGGCGTCGAGGACGTAGCCGTAGTAGAGGAGCTCGGGCCCCTGGATGCCGGCGAGGGCCTGGCGCCGGAGGTAGGCGATGGCCTCGTCGACGGTCATGTCGGGGCGGACGCGGATGAAGCGCGGGCTCATCAGCCCGCCGGCCTCGTCCTCCTCGTAGGCGAGCAGCGCGGTGACCTCGCGACGGGTCGTCTCGTCGAGGAGCGCGAGCAGGTCGCCGCGCTCCTCGGGGTCGGCCTCCTGGATCAGGTCGGCGACGTCGTCGGGCGGCAGGAGGCGGAGCCAGAGGCGGCGCTCGGCGCGGGGGAGCGCCAGCACGAGATCGGCCTGGTCGCGGGCCGGGAGGTCGAAGAAGAACTCCTCCGCCTCCTCCGGCGGGAGCAGGCGGAAGCCCTCGACGCGCTCCCCGGTCGAGAGGAGCGGCCAGGTTTCCTCGAGCTCGGCGGCGACGAGGTCGCGCTGCTGATCCATGGGTGCCGACATTTCCGCCGACCTGCTTCCGGGCGCCGGGTGCGCGCGGACGCGATTGCGCCCGTCGTCGCCAGCGATTCAATGTAGTGGAGAAGGCTGCGCGTCGTCTCACGAATCGCGGACGGCGCCCGTCGGACGCGCGCGTCCACGCCCCATCCTGCTCAGGCGGGCGGCAAGTGTAGCGCGGCGTCCGGGGGGCGGCAAGCAACGCCGACGGTCGTGCGCGCCTGGAGCTGCCGATGATCGTAACGCTCACACCGAACCCCTCGCTGGACCTGCTGTTCCAGGCCGACGAGCTCCGCTGGGACGACGCCAACCGGCTCGCCCCGCCGCGGCGCCGCGCGGGCGGGCAGGGGATCAACGTCGCGCGCGCGGTGCGGGAGCTGGGCGGGCGGAGCGTCGCCATCGCGCCGCTGGGCGGCGCGACCGGCCTCGAGCTGCGCGCCATGCTGGAGGGCGAGGGGACGGGGCTGCGCGCGGTGCCGATCCGGGGCGAGACGCGGGTGTTCGTGGGCGTGCGGGAGCGGGCGACCGGCCGCAGTCTGCTGCTGAATCCGCGCGGGCCGGAGATCTCCCCGGAGGAGCGGGTGCTGCTCCTCGGCGAGGCGAGCGCCGCGCTCTCCGAGGAGCGGCCCGCGTGGCTCGTGTGCTGCGGCAGCCTCGCGCCCGGGCTGGAGCCGGGGTTCCACGCCACGATCGGTGCGCTCGCGCGCGAGCACGGCGTGGCGTTCGTCCCCGACTGCGACGGCGACGCGCTGCGCCTCGCGGCCGAGAGCGGATGCGATCTCCTGGTGCCGAACGCGCACGAGGCCGCGCGCCTCCTCGGCGCGGTGGTGACCGACGTGGACGCGGCCGGGCGGCCCCCCGGCGCGCCCCCGCGCGCGGAACTATAAAACAAAT
>JADGGV010000138.1 GCA_019689775.1 Gemmatimonadota bacterium | reverse complement strand
GATCGAGGGTGATGATGCGAAACCGGATAAGGCGAGGTCCGGTCGTGGGCCTCGCCGTTTTGCTGATCGGTGCCGGGGGCGGGGCGCGGGCGCAGCAGGCCGCAGGGGTGGCGCCGCGGGCGTTGTCGCTGGAGGAGGCGGTGCGGCTGGCGGAGGAGCGGAGCGAGCAGGTGGCGATCGCGCGGGCGGCGGTGATGCGGGCGAAGGGTCAGGAGTACCAGGCGCGGAGCCAGTACTTCCCGCAGATCTATGGCTCGCTGGGGTACACGCGCACGCTGGCGAGCGAGTTCTCGGTGCTGACGGCGACGTCGGATACGACGACGGGGCCGCAGCGGCCGGCGAACTGCCCGGGGAGCTTCGTGCCGGACCCGTCGCTGCCGCTGGAGCAGCGGGTGGACTCGCTGGAGCTGGCGCTCCAGTGTGCGACGACGGCGAACCCGTTCTCGTCGTTCAGGAATCTGCCGTTCGGGCGGACGAACCAGTGGAACCTGGGGCTGTCGTTCTCGCAGACGCTGTTCTCCGGTGGCCGGGTGCAGGCGCAGAACCGGGCGGCGCATGCGGGGCGGACGGCGGCGGAGATCGGGCTGCGCTCGGCGCGGGCGCAGTTGGTCCTGGATGTGACGGAGGCGTACTTCGACGCGGCGCTGGCGGACCGGCTGTACCGGATCGCGGAGGCGACGCTGGCGCAGTCGCAGACGGCGCTCGAGCAGACGCGGTTGGCGCGGCAGGTCGGCACGCAGCCGGAGTTCGAGCTGCTGCGGGCGCAGGTCGCGTACGAGAACCAGAAGCCGCTGGTGATCCAGCGGCGCTCGGAGCGCGACATCGCGTACATGCGGCTGAAGCAGCTCCTGGATCTGCCGCTGGACCAGCCCGTGACGCTGACGACGGAGCTGGGCGACACGCTCCCTGCGGTGGCGCTGCCGAAGCTGACGGCGCTGGCGGACGGTGCGCGCTCGGACACGGCGGTGGCGAGTCGTGCGCCGGTGCGGCAGGCGGAGGCGGCGCTGCGGGCGCAGGAGGCGCAGGCGAAGGTGGCGGCGGCGCAGCGGTGGCCGGGCCTGTCGCTCACGTCGCAGTACGGCCGGGTCGCGTACCCGGAGACCGGGCTTGCGATCTCGTGGGACCAGTTCCGCTCGAACTGGACGATCGGCGCGAGCCTCCAGCTTCCGCTCTTCACGGGCGGGCGGATCAAGGGCGACGAGATGGTGGCGCAGGCGAACGTGGTGGAGGCGCGGGCGCGGCTCCAGCAGACGCGCGAGCTGGCGGCGCTGGACACGAAGAGCGCGCTCGAGCGGCTGGAGGCCGCGCAGGCGGCCTACGAGGCGAGCGCGGGGACGGCGGCGCAGGCGCAGCGGGCGTATCAAATCGCGGACCTGCGGTACCGCGAGGGGATCTCGACGCAGCTCGAGCTGGCGGACTCGCGCCTGCTGCTGGAGCAGGCGGAGGCGAACCGCGCGGTCGCGGCGCGGGACCTCCAGATCGCGCGCACGCGGCTGGCGCTGCTGGCGGACCTGCCGCTCGGCACGACGGCGGGCGCGCCCGGCGCCGGCGCGCCGGTGACGACGGTGACGCCGCAGACGCAGCCGATCCAGCCGCAGCCGGCGTCGCCCGCGGCGCCGCAGACGCAGACGCGGACCACCGCCGTGCAGGCCAGCCAGGTCGGCACGTCCAATCCATAAGACACGGAACCGACCATAGAAACGGAACCGATCGATGCATCAGGCATCTCGTGAAACGATACGGCGGGCCGGGGCGCTGCTGGTGGCGGCCTCGGCGGGGTTGTCCGGCTGCGGCCGGGGGGGCAGCGCGCCGGCGGCGGCCCCCGGTGAGCAGGCCGTGAACATCGGCCCGGAGAACATCGTGGTCGTGCAGCAGGGCGCGGTGCGCGCGGGCCCGGCGCTGTCCGGCTCGCTCCAGCCGGAGCGGCAGGCGTCCGTGCGGGCGGAGGTCGGCGGCCCGGTGCTCGAGACCTACGTCGAGCCGGGGCAGGCGGTCCGCGCCGGCACCCTGCTCGCGCGGCTGGACGACACCGCGATCCGCGACCAGTACCTGTCGGCGCGCAGCGCGGTGACGGCGGCGGAGGAGGCGGCGGAGATCGCGCGGCGCAACCTCGAGCGGGCCGAGCGGCTCGGCGCCGCGGGCGCGCTCTCGGAGCGGGACGTCGAGACGGCGCGCGTGCAGGCGACGTCGGCGGAGGCGCAGCTCTCGGACGCACGCTCGCGCCTGGCGCTCGCCCGCAAGCAGCTCGACCGGACGCAGGTGCGCGCGCCGTTCGCCGGCATCGTCAGCGCGAAGGCCGTCAGCGCCGGCGACGTCGTGCAGCCGGGCGGCGAGCTGTTCACGATCGTCGACCCGGCGAGCATGCGCCTGGAGGCGGCCGTGCCCGCCGAGGAGCTGGGCGCGCTCCGCCTGGGCGCGCCGGTCTTCTTCGAGGTGGCCGGCTACCCGGGGCGCACGTTCGAGGGGAAGATCACGCGGATCAATCCGGCGGCCGACCCGGCGACGCGCCAGGTGCCGGTCCTGGTCTCGATCCCGAACCCCGGCGGCCGCCTCGTCGCCGGGTTGTACGCCGAGGGGCGCGTGGCGTCGGTGGCGGCGGAGGGGCTCGTCGTGCCGGTCGCGGCGGTGGAGGATGCGGCCGCGGAGAACGCCACCGTGCTGCGCGTGCGTTCCGGGCGCGTCGAGCGCGTGCCGGTGCAGGTCGGGCTGCGCGACGAGCGCTCCGAGACGCTCCAGATCGTCTCCGGCGTCGCGGCCGGCGACACGCTCCTCGTCGGCGCGGCGCAGGGGATCACGGTAGGCACCCCGGTGCGGGTCCAGCGGGTGGAGGGCGCGGCGGCGACGTCGTCGCCACCGCCCTCGGCGCGCTAGCAGGAGGCCGCGATGTTCATCTCCGATTTCGCCATCAAGCGACCGATCATCACGATCACGGTGATGATCTTCCTGGTCGTGGCCGGGATCTACGCCTTGATCCAGCTCGAGGTCGACGAGTTCCCGGACATCGACAACCCGATCGTCGCGATCTCGGTGCCGTATCCCGGCGCCGCGCCGGAGACGGTCGAGCGCGAGGTCGTCGACCGCATCGAGGAGGCGGTCTCCGGGATCAACGGCATCGACCGCATCCAGTCCGTCGCGAACGACGGCTTCGCGCAGATCATCGTCTTCTTCGACTTCGAGAAGAGCGTCGACCAGGCGTCGCAGGACGTGCGCGATGCGATCTCGTCGATCCGCGGCGAGCTGCCGCAGGAGATCGAGGAGCCGATCCTGCGGCGCTTCGACCCGGCCGACTTCCCGATCGTCACCCTGACGCTCTCCTCGCCCACGCTGTCGCAGGCGGAGCTGACGCAGCTCGCGGACCCGATGATCAAGCGCGAGCTGTCGGCGCTGAACGGCGTCGCCACGGTGAACGTGGTCGGCGGCGCGGAGCGCGAGCTGACCGTCGAGCTGCGCCCGCGCGACCTGGCGGCCAACGGCGTCGGCATCGCGCAGGTCGTGCAGGCGCTCCAGTCGCAGAACCTGGCGGCGCCCGTCGGGCGCGTGAACGGCGCGATCACGGAGCGGACGATCCGGTTGCAGGGGCGGCTCGAGCGGCCCGAGGAGTTCCTCTCCCTCGTCGTCGCCGAGCGGAACGGCCGCATCATCCGTCTCGGCGACGTCGCCAACATCCGCGACGGCACCGAGGAGCCGCGCTCGATGGCGCTCTTCAACGGCCGCCCCGCCGTGGGCATCGAGGTGCTCATGGCGAAGGGGAAGAGCACGACGACGGTGGCCGACGAGGTGCGCGCCGCCGTCGCCAAGCTTCAGCAGCGCCTGCCGCCGGGGGCGAAGCTCGACATCGTGCAGGACGCGGGCGTGCGCGTGCGGAACTCGGTGCACAACGTCGAGGAGGCGCTGGTCGAGGGCGCGCTGCTCACGATTCTGGTCGTCTTCCTGTTCCTGAACTCGTGGCGCTCGACCGTGATCACGGGGCTCGCGCTCCCGGTCTCGGTGCTGGCGGCGTTCATTCCGGTCTGGCTGCTCGGCTTCTCGCTGAACACGATGTCGTTGCTCGGGCTCTCGCTCGCGATCGGGATTCTGATCGACGACGCCATCGTCGTGCGCGAGAACATCGTGCGCCACATCGAGATGGGCGAGGACCACTACGAGGCGTCGCGGAAGGGCACGGCGGAGATCGGCCTGGCGGTGGCGGCGACGACG
Source organism: Gemmatimonadota bacterium (assembly GCA_019689775.1). Taxonomy (GTDB): domain Bacteria; phylum Gemmatimonadota; class Gemmatimonadetes; order Longimicrobiales; family RSA9; genus JADGGV01. Next base: position 4,536 of record JADGGV010000138.1, on the reverse strand, counting down.
TTCTCGATCGTCGCGGTCTTCGTCCCGGTCGGCTTCATGTACGGCATCGCCGGGCAGTGGTTCAAGCCGTTCGCGCTGACGATCGCCGCGGCGGTGCTGGTCTCGCTGTTCGTCTCTTTCTCGCTCGACCCGATGCTGTCGGCCTACTGGGCCGACCCGCAGACGGAGCGGCACGAGCGCACGAACCCGATCGCCCGCGCGCTCGACCGCTTCAACGCCTGGTTCGACCGGCAGGCGGACAACTACAAGCGCGTCATCGCCTGGGCGCTCGACCACCGCTGGGCGATGGTCGGCATCGCCACCGGCTCGTTCGTGCTCGCGTTCGTCCTCCAGGGGTTGTTCGGCGGCGGCTCGTTCTTCCCCGACGCCGACAACAGCGAGCTGAACGTGCAGATCGAGACGCCGCCCGGCTCGAACCTCGAGTACACGCGGCTCAAGACCGACGAGGTCGCGCGCATCATCCGCGCGCACCCCGAGGTCGCCTACACCTACGCCAGCATCGGCGGCGCGAGCGGGAGCGGCTCCGTCGACCAGGCGACGCTCTACGTGAAGCTGGTGCCGAAGGGCGAGCGCCGGGTGCACCAGTCCGAGCTGGCCGCCGAGCTGCGCCAGGAGATGCGGCGCCTCGGCGGCGTGACCGCCTGGATCTTCTCGGGCGGGATGGGCGGCCCGCAGAAGCAGATCCAGGTCGAGCTGCGCGGCCCCGACGCCACCACGCTCACGGCGCTCGCCGAGCGGATGGCCGCCGAGGCGCGGAAGGTTCCGGGCGCCGCGGACGTCGGCCTCTCGACGCGCGGCCAGAAGCCCGAGCTCGAGATCGAGATCAAGCGCGGCGTCGCCGGCGCGCTCGGTGTCACCACCGGCCAGATCGCGCAGGCGCTGCGGCCCGCATTCGCCGGGATCGACGCCGGCGACTGGGTGGACCCGACCGGTGAGACGCGCGACGTCGAGGTCCGCCTCACGCCCGAGGCGCGCCAGCGCGCCGCCGACCTGCGCCAGCTCCCGCTCGTGCTCCAGACGCCGGGCAACGCGCAGCCGACGACGATCCCGCTCGAGCAGGTCGCCACGATCCGCGAGGGGCTCGGCCCCGCGCAGATCGACCACCTCGACCGCGACAAGGTCGTCACCATCGGCGCGAACGTGGAGGGGCGCGACCTGAGCAGCGTCTCGCGCGACGTCAACGAGGCGATCCGCCGCGTGCCGCTCCCGCCCGGCTACCGCATCACGCAGGGCGGCCAGGTCAAGGACCAGGCCGAGGTCTTCACCCGCATCTTCGCGGCCCTCGGCTTCGCGATCCTGCTCATGTACTTCATCCTCGTCGTGCAGTTCGGCAGCTTCCTCGATCCGCTCGCGATCTTGCTCTCGCTGCCGCTCTCGCTCATCGGCGTCGTCGTCGCCCTCATCCTCACCGGCGACACGCTCAACCTGATGAGCCTGATCGGCGTGATCCTGCTCGCCGGGATCGTCGCGAAGAACGCGATCCTGCTCATCGACTTCGCGAAGTGGGGGATGGAGCGCGGCATGTCGCGCCGCGACGCGCTGATCGAGGCGGGCCGCATCCGGCTCCGGCCGATCCTGATGACGACGTTCGCGCTCATCGCCGGGATGGTCCCCGTCGCGCTCGGGCTCGGCGAGGGCGCCGACTTCCGGGCGCCGCTCGGCCGCGCCGTCATCGGCGGCGTCATCACCTCGACGCTGCTCACGCTCCTCGTCATCCCCACCGTCTACGAGATCCTGGACGAGTGGAAGGAGGCGTTCGTGCGGCGCTTCTTCAAGGGCCGCGCGCGCGCGCACGCGGCGCAGCCGGAGGTGGCGCCGGCGGGAGACTGAGCGGCGCTTGCGCCGGCTCTGGGGTCACGCGAAGAACGCGGAGAACGCCCCGGAGCCGCGGAGCGCGTGGCACGCGACGAGCCCGGGCGGCGGAGGCCGCCCGGGCTCGTTGTGCGTGTCGGGGTTCTCGCGAGGATCCGGCGCGATGCCTCAGAACCGCCACTCGATCCCGATCCGCACCTGCCGCGGCGTGCCGAAGAACTCGCCGGGGAGCACACCTGTCTCCCACCCGGTGGCCATGAACGAGGCGAGCGACGAGCGCGCCTGCTCCTCCACTGTGAACACGCCGTCGCCGTTGCCGAAGAACCGCTCGCGGCGCTGGAACAGCGCCTTCCGCGTGGCGTCCGAGGCGCCCTGCACCGGCATGTCGGCGAGCACGATGTCCTGGCCCGGGACCTCGAAGGTATTGGCCGTGTTCTGGATTACGTAGCTGGTCCCCGGGTCCACCGGCGATCCTGTGGCGCTGAACAGGTCGAGCACGTTCTTACGGTCGAGGAGGTTGCGGCCGTCGATGTAGGCGACGAACGACGCCCCCTTGCCCACCCGGACCTCGCGGCCGATCCGGCCGTCGAAGACGTAGATCCACGGCAGCCGCGACGAGTTGAGCGGCTCCAGGAACGTGGCGCCGGCCCGGCAGGAGCACGTTCTCGACCCGGAACGTCGGATCGCGCCGGCGGTCGCGGCGATACCCGGTGACCTCGAGCAGCGTGCCGGCGCCGATGCCCTGCGTGAGCCCGAGCTCATAGGCCTCGACCCATGGCAGCTCGATCGGCCGACCGAAGGCTCCGGGGTGGAACGTCTTGTTGAGGTCGATCCAAACGCCGCCGTAGAGGGTCTCGAGCGGCACGATCTCGGTGTACCCCCCGACGCTGGCGCGCAGCCGCGTGCGCGCCCGTAGCGGCGCGGTCACCGCCACCCGCGGCGAAAGCTGCCACTCCGCGTCCCGCTCGAGGAACGTCGGGGTGAGGGGCTCCCCCGTGGCGGCATCGCGCGTCGGGAAGACGAACCCGGGGAGGGTCGGATAGGCGACGTCGCTGGAGTAGCCGTCGAGGCGGACGCCGGCGTCGAGCAGGGCCGGACCGAGCGCCACCCGGTCGCTCGCCCACGCGCCGACGATCGTGGGGCGCGCCTCGTAGGCCTCGGCGACTGCGCTGCTGGTTGGCGAGCTGCTCAGCGACCCGCCGGGGCTCGTTTCCCCCAGGTGCTCGACGTGCTTGCGGTAGACCTCGGCGCCCACGCTCAGCCGTCCCGCCGCCCGCGCCGCCCATCCCAGCTCGCCGCGCGCGAACAGCGTGCGCTCGCGGCTGAACGCGAAGCCCGTGAAGCCGTTGGTGTAGAAGTCGTAGAGCCCGTACGGGTTGTCGGCCGACGACCGCAGCCCGAACAGGTTCGTCGCCTCTGCCTGCGAGTACAGCGCGCCCGTGGCCGGGTTGACCAGCGTCTCGAACGGCGTCAGGTAGGTGAGCGACGGATCCTGCTGCATCCCGCGGTACCGCTCCAGCCACCGCGCCATCGTGAACGTCTTCTCGAACGGGAACGTGAAGTCGGCGAACGTGAACCCGAGCACGTCGCCGGTCATCGGGTAGCGGTCGCCGCGGAGCACCGCGGCCGTGTCGGCGATCGTCTCGCCGAGGAACCCCTCCATCGCCTCGTCGCGCGCGATGCCGGCCAGCACGCGCAGCGCGCCCTTCGCGCCGAGCCGCTGGCTCAGCTCCGCGCGCAGCAGGTAGCTCTTCTCGCGCCGCGCCGGCGGCGACTGCGGTCGGAACTCGAACTCCAGTACGAGGAAGCGGCGCTGGTCGCGCGAGGCGGTGAGGCCGAGCCGGAGCCCGGTCCCCACCGCCGGCGCGGCGCGCAGCACGAGGTCCGCCGTGTACTCGTCGCCGTTGTTGTACGGCTTGCGCCCGTCCAGCCCGGTGATCTCCTCGTAGTGCCGCAGGCGGAGCGGCTCGGCGCCGGGGACCTCGAACGTGTCGAAGCCGTCGGTCTCGCGGAACCAGCGCGTGGGTCCGATCGGCGCGCTCACGCTGACCGCCCCGCTGAGCGGGCGCGTGACCTGGCCCAGCGCCGCCGGCGCGAACGTCGGCCGCGCATCCTCGCGGCCCACCCCCGTGCCCGCGTAGGAGAGCGTGAGCCGCTGGCCGGCGAGCGGCCCGCCGACGAACACGTCCGCCCGCGAGTAGCCGTAGCCCGCGCCGATCGCGAGCTGGTCGGTCTGGAAGTCGACGTTGCCGGTCCAGCGCGGGCCGGCAGCCCGGCTCTCCAGCTCGATCACCGCGCTGCGCGCGCCGCCGCGCTCCGCGCCGAACGACGACCGCAGCGCGAGCGCGCCGACCTGCCGCGGCTCGATCCGCAGCAGCGAGGGCCGGCCGCTGTCGAGGTTGCGCAGCCACACGCCGTCCAGGTAGAGCGCCGTCTCCCCCGCCGGCGCGCCGCGCACGCGCAGCCCCGGCACGTCGCCGCCCTCGTAGACGCCCGGCAGCAGCGAGAGTGCATCGCGCAGGCTGTCGATCGGCAGCGCTGCGAGCGCGTCCGCGCCGAGCCTCCAGCTCGTCCACGGGTCCACGCGCGGCGTGTCGGCCGGCGCCTGCGCGGCGAGGTTGTCATCCTGCCGTATTCACGAGGGCGTAGTGGTAGGATAGCGTAGCCGGAAAAGCCACATGGCGCATCTGCCGTTGCGGCCGTAGGATGTGGGTTGCGAAGCTC
>JADGGV010000137.1 GCA_019689775.1 Gemmatimonadota bacterium | reverse complement strand
GCTGGCGGGGCAGGAGGCGGTCGTCGGCGGGCGGGTGCTGGACGAGGGCTCGTTGCGGCCGCTCTCGGGTGCGCAGGTGGCGGTGGTCGGGGCGAGCCTGGGCGCGGTGACGGATGCCGACGGTCGGTTCACGATCCGTGGTGTGACGGGGGATCGGGTCCAGCTCCAGGCCGTGATGCTCGGCTACCGCACGGCGACGGTGAGCGCGCGGGTCGGGCAGACGGACGTGCGCATCGTGCTTGAGCAGTCGGCGGTGAGCCTGGACCAGATCGTGGTGACGGGGACGCCGGGCGGGGCGCAGCGGCGCGCGATCGGCAACTCGGTGGCGACGGTGCAGGCGGCGGACGTGGTGGCGACGCAGCCGGTGAGCTCGGTGCAGGAGCTGCTGAACGGCCGGGCGCCGGGGGTGACGTTCACGTCGGGCACGGGGAAGCGCGCGGGTGGCGGCATCATCAACATCCGGGGCCTCTCGTCGATCTCGCTGAACTCGCAGCCGCTGCTGTACATCGACGGTGTGCGGGCGGACAACGACGTCGCCACGGGCCCGGGCAGTCAGGGCACGAACGTCGTCTCGCGGCTGAGCGATCTGAACCCCGAGGACATCGAGTCGATCGAGGTGATCAAGGGCCCGGCGGCGGCGACGCTCTACGGCACGGAGGCGTCGAACGGCGTGATCCAGGTGATCACGAAGAAGGGCCGCTTCGGTCAGCGGCCGGAGTTCTCGGCGTCGATCCGGCAGGGCACGACCTGGTTCATGGATCCGCAGGGGCGGATCCCGACGAACTACGCCAAGGACGCGCAGGGCAACATCATCTCGTGGAACGGCGTGCAGCAGGAGGACGAGCGGGGCACGCCGATCTGGACGAACGGCACGATCCAGACGTACGCGCTCTCGGTCTCCGGCGGCACGGAGACGATGCGGTACTACGTCTCGTCCACGTACGACGCGGACCGGGGGATCACGCCGGACGACCGGGACAAGCGCTTCAGCGGTCGGGTGAATTTGACGGTCGCACCGTCGGACAAGCTGGACGTCGAGACGAGCCTCGGTGTGACGAAAGCGGACATCGGGATTGCGGCCGACGACGGCGCGGGCGCGGTCTGGGCGACGCTGTTCGGCCTGCCGCAGCTCAAGGACACGCCGTACCGCGGCTTCAACGTCGCGCCGCCGGAGGTGCTGCGCGACGTCGTGCAGACGACGCAGAAGGTGAACCGGTTCACGGGGAGCGCGCAGATCAGCCACCGGCCGACGTCGTGGCTGAGCCACCGGCTGCGCGTCGGGCTCGATCAGACCGAGGAGGACAGCCAGCAGTTGGTGAACTTCATGACGCCGGAGCAGGCGGCGCTCCTCACCGGCGTCTACCCGGTCAAGGGCAGCCTCAACCAGAACCTGCGCACGATCGCCTACGTGACGGGCGACTACAGCGCGACGGCCCGGGCGTCGCTGACGCCCGCGCTGGGCGCGGCCACGTCGGTGGGCGCGCAGTACTACCGGCGGCGCACGGACAACACCACGATCAACGCGCGCGACTTCCCGCTGCCGGGGATCGTCACCGCCGCGGGTGCGGCGCAGGTCGTCGGCTCGCAGGACTACGTCACCAACACGACGATCGGCTTCTTCGCGCAGGAGCAGTTCGACCTCAACAACCGGCTCTTCCTGACGGGCGCGCTGCGCGTGGACAACAACAGCGCGTTCGGCGAGGACTTCAAGTGGGCGACGTACCCGAAGGTGAGCGCCTCGTGGACGCTCTCCGAGGAGCCGTTCTGGAGCCTCGACTTCGTCCGGGACTTCCGCGTGCGCGCGGCGTACGGCGCCTCCGGGCAGCAGCCGGAGGCGTTCGCGGCGCTCCAGACCTACACCCCGACGACCGGCCCGGACGGCCGCCCGATCGCCACGCCGCAGGCGCCGGGCAACCCGAACCTGAAGCCGGAGCGCGGTGAGGAGATCGAGGCGGGCTTCGACGCCCGGCTCTTCGACCGGGTGAGCGTCGAGTTCACGTACTTCAACAAGCGGACGAAGGACGCGATCCTCTCGAAGGCCACCGCGCCGTCCACCGGCTTCCCGAGCGCGCAGTACGTGAACATCGGCGAGATCAGCAACCACGGCGTCGAGGCGCTCGCCAACGTGCAGGTGCTGCGCGGCGAGAAGCTGACGTGGGACCTGACGGCGAGCATCGCCACGACGCACAACAAGATCGAGGACATGGGCGGGCTGCCGCAGATCTTCCTGACGTACCCGTTCCAGAGCCACAAGGAGGGCTACCCGATCGCCGGCTTCTTCACGAAGAAGATCGTGAGCGCCAAGATGGCGCCGGACGGCACGACCACGGACCTGCTCTGCGACGACGGCAACGGCGGCACCGTCGACTGCGCGCTGGCGCCGGCCGTCTACTTCGGCGACCCGACGCCGACCTACAACGGCTCCGTGACGAACACGTTCACGATCGCCCGGCGGCTCCGTCTCTCCGCGCTCATCGACTTCCGCGGCGGCAACAAGCTGTGGAGCGCCGACGACTACGCGCGCTGCGCCGCGTTCCGCGTCTGCGACATCAACGTCAACCCGCAGAAGTACGACCCGGTCGAGGTCGCCGCGACGCAGCGGGCCGGGGCGCTCCAGTACACGCAGACGCTGATCCACGACGCCTCGTTCGCCAAGCTGCGCGAGGTCTCCGCGTCGTACTCGTTCCCCGATTCCTGGTCGAGCCGCTTCGGCGCGCACGGCGCCACCTTCAGCGTGGCCGCCCGCAACCTGCACACGTGGACGAGCTTCCCCGGCCTCGACCCCGAGACCCGCGCCGGCGGCACCGGCGGTCCCAGCGGCACCGGCCGGCTCGCCTTCACCCAGGCGATCACGCCGCTGCCGGCCGAGTTCGTCGCCACCCTGCGGGTGAACTTCTGATGATGCCGACCGGAACGAGAGCGAAAGGAACCACGATGACGCGCGAAACCTCGCCCCGCCGGCGCCATCGGACGGCGCAGCGCCTCGGGAGCCTGATCCTGGTCCTCACCACGGGCGTCGCCGCCTGTGGCGACGTGACCTCCCTCAAGCAGGACGCGCCCAGCCGCGTCCTGGCCGGGGACCTGCTGAAGCCACAGAACGCCGCGCTCCTGGTCGACGGCGCCATCGGCGACTTCGAGTGCGCCTATGCCAACTACATCGTCGCCACCGGCCTGATCTCCGACGAGCTGGCCGACGCGCAGCTCGGCGCCTCCGGCTGGGACTACGACCGCCGCACCGCCTTCCCCGCCTGGCCCACGTACAGCAGCAACGGCTGTAGCGTCCAGTTCGTGGGGCTCTACACGCCGCTGTCCGTGGCGCGCTTCCAGGGCGATCAGGCCGCGCGGCTGCTCCAGGGGTGGACCGACCAGGAGGTCCCGAAGCGCCCGGAGCTGATCGCCACCGCCTCGGCCTACGCCGGCTACTCGCTGGTGCTGCTCGCCGAGTCGATGTGCTCGGCGGCGATCGACCTCGGCCCCGAGCTGACCTCCAAGCAGCTCGCCGCCGAGGCGGAGACGCGCTTCACCCGCGCGCTCGAGGCGGCGAGCGCCGCCTCCAAGCCGGACCTCGTGAGCCTGGCCCGCCTCGGCCGCGCCCGCGCGCGGCTCGACCAGGGCAACCTCACCGGCGCCGCGGAGGACGCCGCCGCCGTCCCCGACGGCTTCGTCTGGAACGCCACCTACGCGGCGACGCCGACGCGGCGCGAGAACCGCGTCTACACCCAGCTCTGGCGCGACAACTTTGCGACCGTCGACCCGTCGTTCCGCGGCCTCACCTGGGCCGGCGCGCCCGACCCCCGCGTCACCGTGATCGACGGCGGCACCAACGGCCAGGACGGCGTGACCAGGGTCTTCCGCACGACCAAGTATCCGTCCATCGACGCGCCGATCCCGATCGCGCGCTCGGCCGAGGCGCGGCTCATCGAGGCGGAGGCGGCCGTCGCCTCCGGGAACGTGCAGCGGGCGGTCGACATCATCAACGCGCTGCACGCGGCGGCGGGGATCGCGCCCTACGCCGGCGGCACCGCCGCCGAGGTCAAGGCGCAGGTCATCGAGGAGCGGCGCCGTGAGCTGTTCCTCGAGGGGCACCGCTTCGGCGACGTGCTGCGCTACGGCGTCGAGCTCCAGCCCGCGGCCGGGACGCCCTTCAAGCAGGGCGGCCTCTACGGCCCCACGACCTGCCTCCCGCTCCCGGACATCGAGCGCAACAACAACCCGAACATCGGGGGGAAGGCGTGATGGATCGCCGCGAGGCGCTCAAGCTCGGGTTGGGCGCGGCGGGCGCCGTCCTCGCCGCGCCGATGATCAACCTCGGCCGCTACCGCCTGTTCGCCGGCGTGCCGACCGAGTACTCGAAGCGGGCCGTCAAGCTCGTGACCGAATCGACGGTCATCGACATGCTCAGCCCGTTCTACATCTCGGACGCCCTGTCCACGAAGCAGCTCACGGACCCCGATTCCTGGGGACCCGCGCAGCTCAAGGAGTTCCGCGACTCCGGGATCAACGTGTTCCACATCGCCGTGGGCACCGGCGCCTACGAGTCGGCGCACCAGTTCGTGGCCCTCTGGAATGGCTTCATCGCCGCGCACGACGAGCACCTCATGCGCGTCGACAGCGCCGCCGACCTCGAGCGCGTCAAGCGCTCGGGGAAGATCGGCGTCATCATCGGCACACAGAACTCGGCGCACTTCCGCCAGCTCAAGGACGTCGACTACTTCTACCAGCTCGGCCAGCGCGTCTCGCAACTCACGTACAACTCCCGCAACCTGATCGGCAACGGCTCGACGGAGCGGACCGACGGCGGGCTGAGCGACTTCGGCGTCGCCGTCGTCCAGCGCATGAACGAGCTCGGCATGGCCGTCGACGTCTCCCACTGCGGCGACCAGACCACGCTCGACGCCTGCAAGTTCTCCAAGAAACCGGTCCTGTTCACGCACTCGAACTGCCGCGCGCTCTGCCCGCATCCGCGCACCAAGACCGATGAGGCCATCAAGGCCATGGCGGCGACCGGCGGCGTCATGGGCATCACCGCCGTGCGCATGTTCGTGAAGGCGACGGAGCCGACGACGATCGAGGACGTGCTCGACCACTTCGACCACGTCCGCGACCTCGTCGGCCCGGAGCACCTCGGCGTCGGCAGCGACATCGACCTGAACGGCTACGACGACCTGCCCCCCGACGAGAACCAGCGGCTCCGCGCCGCCTACAAGGGGACCTATGCGTTCCGCGACAAGATCGACATCGAGGGGCTCGACCACCCGAAGCGGATGTTCGACCTGACCGAGGGGTTGATCCGGCGCAAGTACTCCGACGCCGACATCGCCGGCATCCTGGGCGGCAACTTCAAGCGGGTGCTCTCGGAGATCTGGACCGTCCCGCCGCGGCCCGAGAAGAAGGTGAGCCAATGAGTCCCGCCGCCCACCGTAAACGCCTGCGCCTGCGTGCCCGAACGGCCGTATACGGGAACGTGCCCGGGCCCGTTTCCGTTCCCGGATCGTCGGACACGCCGGCGCAGGCGTTCACGCGTCCCGTCCTCGCCGGCCTCGTCGCCCTCGCCATCCTCGCCGGCGCGAGCGGCGCCAGCGCCCAGAAGCCGCTCCAGGGCATCGACGCCTACGTGCAGAAGGCGATGGCCGCGTGGCGGGTGCCCGGCATGGCCATCGCCGTCGTGAAGGACGATTCCGTCGTCTTCGCGAAGGGCTTCGGCGTGCGCGAGGTCGGCAAGCCGGACAGGGTCGACGAGAACACGCTCTTCGCCATCGGCTCCTCCTCGAAGGCGTTCACCGTGGCGCTGATCGGGACGTTCGTCGACGAGGGAAAGATGAGGTGGGACGACCCGGTCACGAAGTACCTGCCGGAGTTCCAGCTCTCGGACCCGTACCGCACGCGCGAGGAGACGCTGCGCGACCTGGTCACGCACCGCACGGACGTATCCCGCTCCGACGCGCTCTGGTACGGCACGCCGTTCAGCCGCGACGAGATCGTGCGCCGCGCGCGCTACCTGCCGCCGATCGCCAGCTTCCGGTCGCAGTACAACTACAACAACATCATGTTTCTCGCGGCCGGGCAGGCGGCCGCGAGGGTGGGCGGCAGGAGCTGGGACGAGCTGGTGACGGAGCGCATCCTCCGGCCGCTCGGCATGACCGCCACGAACACCAGCACGGACAGCTTGAGGCGGCTGCGCGACGTCGCCACGCCGCACGCGATCCGCGACGGCAAGCTGGTCGCGATCCCGTGGCGCAACATCGACAACATCGCGCCGGCCGGCTCGATCAACTCGAGCGTGCTGGACATGGCGAAGTGGGTCCGCTTCCAGCTCGGCGACGGCACGTTCGCCGGCCAGCGGATCCTCGCGAAGAAGACGCTCGACGAGATGCACGCGCCGCAGACGATCGTGCCGCTGCGCCCCTGGCTGGCGACGTCGCCCGACCCGATCAACGCCCTCATGGTCCCGGGCACGCACTTCATGATGTACGGCCTGGGGTGGTTCATGCAGGACTACCGCGGCCGCAAGCTGATCGGCCACGGCGGCGCGATCGACGGCATGCGCGCGCAGGTCGCGTTCGTCCCCGAGGAGAAGCTCGGCGTCGTCATCCTGACCAACCTCGACGGTTCCGCGAACACGCTCCCCGAGGCGATGATCTTCCGCCTCGTCGACGAGTTCCTCGGCGGGCCGACGCGCGACTGGGCCGCCGAGATGCGCGCCGGCTTCGAGAAGAACCAGGCCGCCGCCGCGGCGCGCCTGGCGCAGGCGCCGAAGCCGCCGGCCGACGCGCACCCCTCGCTCCCGCTCGAGAAGTACGCCGGCACCTACACCGACTCGCTCTACGGCGACGTGAAGGTCCGCGCCGCGGGCGAGAAGCTCGTCGGCGAGGCGGCCGGCCTCACGTTCGATCTCGTGCACTACGGCTACGACACGTTCCGCGCCATCGACCACAGCACCGGCACCTCGCTGCTCGCCACCTTCGCGCTCGGCGCGAACGGCGTTCCCGAGCGGCTGACGATCCAGGGACTCGGGGAATTCCGGCGCGCCGCGGACGCGGCGAAGGCGGCGCCATGAGGCGGGCGACGTCCTCCGAGCCCGCGCCCGTGAGCGCCTCCGCCTGCGTCGCCGAGACCCGCGAACGTGGACGTTCCCGTTTCCGTTCACGTTTCCGGAGCGCGGGGACGCACGCACTCACGACGTCCGTCCTCGCCCTCGCCATCCTCGCGAGCGCGGCGAGCGCCCAGAAGTCCCCGCTCGACGGCCTCGACGCCTACATCGAGCAGGCCCGCGTGGCGTGGGACGTCCCCGGCGTCGCCGTCGCCGTCGTGAAGGACGATTCCGTCGTCTTCGCGAAGGGCTTCGGCGTGCGCGAGGTCGGCAAGCCGGACAGGGTCGACGAGAACACGCTCTTCGCCATCGGCTCCTCCTCGAAGGCGTTCACCGCCGCGGCGGTCGGCATGCTGGTCGCCGAGGGGAAGCTGGCGTGGGATGATCCGGCCACGAAGTACCTGCCGGGCTTCGCGCTGTACGACCCGTACGTGTCGCGCGAGCTGACCGTGCGCGACCTGCTCACGCACCGCAGCGGCCTCGCGCGCGGCGACCTCCTCTGGATCAGCGGCCTCTTCGACCGCGACGAGATCCTGCGCCGCGCGCGCTACCTGGAGCCGTCATGGAGCTTCCGCTCGCAGTTCGGCTACCAGAACATCATGTACCTCGCCGCCGGGCAGGTGGTGGCGCACGTGAGCGGCGCGAGCTGGGACGACGTCATCGCCCGGCGGATCTTCCAGCCGCTCGGCATGACCTCGTCCAGCACCAGCATCAAGGCGCTCGAGGGGCGGCCGAACGTCGCCACGCCGCACGGCGAGGACGGCGGAAAGACCATCACGCTCCCCTACCGCGACGTCGACTGCATCGGGCCGGCCGGCTCGATCAACTCGAACGTCGTCGACATGGCGAAGTGGATCCGGTTCCAGCTCGGGGAGGGGAGCTTCGCCGGCCGGCGGCTCCTTCAGCCGGCGACGCTCGAGGAGATGTGGTCGCCGCAGACGATCATCGCCGGCGGCGGCTTCCAGCGGACCTCGCCGGACGCCCACTTCATCGCCTACGGCATGGGGTGGTTCCTGCACGACTACCACGGCGTGAAGCTCGTCGAGCACGGCGGCAACGTCGACGGCATGACCGCGCTGGTCGCGCTGGTACCCGAGAAGAAGCTCGGGATGGTCATCTTGACGAACCTGGACCATACCACGCTGCCCACCGCAATATTCTACCGCGTCGTCGACGCCTATCTCGGCCGCCCGCCCAGGGACTGGAGCAGGTACTTCCTCGACCTCCGCACCGAGGGGGAGAAGGCGGCGGCGCAGCGCGAGCAGAAGCAGCTCGCGGCGCGCGTCGCCGGCACGAAGCCGTCGCGGCCGATCGAGGCGTACGCCGGCACGTACACGCAGCCCGCCTACGGCGACGTGCGCGTCGACGTCGAGGACGGCAAGCTGGTGCTCCGCTACGGCCCCTCCTTCACCGGCGACCTCGAGCACTGGCACTACAACACGTTCCGTGTGACCTGGCGGCAGCCCGGCGCCCGCGTGCTGGTCGGCCGGACGTTCGCGACGTTCGCGCTCGACGCCACCGGCACGCCCGCCACGCTCGACCTCCAGGGCTTCGCCACCTTCGCCCGCGCGGCCGACGCGGCGAAGGCGGCGCCCTGACGACGGCCGCGGCGGGGGCCCCCCCCCGCCCCCGCGGGGATAAACA
>JADGGV010000824.1 GCA_019689775.1 Gemmatimonadota bacterium | reverse complement strand
GGACGCGGCGGCGGCCCCGGCGCTGGTGCAGCTCCGGCCGGGCCGTCGCGCCGCCGAGGGGGCCGGCCGTGGCGGCTGACGAGCCCGCCGCCCTCGGCTCGCGGCTCGCGCGCCTGATCCGCACGCCGCCGGCGCGCGGCGGCGGAGCGGCGAACGCCGGCGCGGCGCATGGCGGCCGCGTGGGCGGCGGCGTGGTAAACGGCGCCGCGGCGGGCCGCGCGGCCATGGAGGAGCGCTGCGAGCTGTGCGCGCGGCCGCTCGCCGCCGCGCATCGGCACGTGCTGGACGTGGAGGCGCGCCGGATCCTCTGCGCCTGCCGCGCGTGCGCGCTCCTCTTCGAGCGGCCGGGGGCCGGCGGCGCGCGCTACCGTCGCATCCCGGAGCGGGTGCGGCTCCTGGAGGACTTCCGGCTCGACGACGCGGCCTGGGCCGCGCTCGCCATCCCGGTCGAGCTGGCGTTCTTCTTCGCGAGCGGCGTGGCGGGCCGCGTCGTCGCGTTCTACCCGGGGCCGGCGGGGACGACGGAGTCGCTGCTGGAGCTGGACGCGTGGCGCGAGATCGAGGCGGCGAACCCGGTGCTGCGCGAGCTGGAGCCGGACGTGGAGGCGCTGCTGGTGCACCGCGCGCGCGGCGCGCGCGAGCATTGGCGCGTGCCGATCGATGTGTGCTACGCGCTGACGGGCGTGATCCGCACGAGCTGGCGGGGGTTGGGCGGCGGGGAGGAGGTCTGGGCGCGGATCGACGCGTTCTTCCGGGAGCTGCGCCGGCGCGCCGGCCTGGCCGCGCCGGAGCCACGCGAGGAGGAGGCATGACGAGGCGGACAGGGGAGCTGAGGATCGGCGAGCCGAAGACGGCGACGACGGCGCCGGCGCACACGCCGGGCGTGCGCGAGGGGAACGAGGAGCACGGCTACGAGCGGCAGGGCGGCCACCTCGCCGACGGCCGCTCGACGGCGGAGCGCTCGACCGGGATCAACCCGCGCGCGCGCAACCCGATCGATCCGAGCTCGCCGAACCTCTCGCCGCCGTGAGCGGGGCGCGCGGGAGCGGGGG
>JADGGV010000823.1 GCA_019689775.1 Gemmatimonadota bacterium | reverse complement strand
CAGTCGCCCCGCGCCCGCCCCCGCCCGAAGTCGGCGCGCCGTGACTGGCTGGCGGCCTGTGCGGCGGCCACGCGGCCGTCCGCCGCCCCTACACGCCCAGCACCCTGCCGGCCACCAGCCCCGCCACGAGGAGCGCGCCGAAGCGCGTGTGCAGCTCGATGCCGCGGAACCATGCCTGGTTCAGGCGCGCGAAGTCGCGCTCGCGGGCGACCATCCGCACCTCCGCGAGCGCCGTCGGCACGGTGAGGAGCACGAGCAGCGCGGTCCAGGGGAGCGCGCCGAGCGCGGCGCCGGCGAGGACGGCGCCGTAGGCGGCCGCGTCCATGGCGACGAGCGCGCGGGTCGCGCCGTCGCGGCCGAGGAGCGTCGCCAGCGTGCGCTTCCCGTGGACGACGTCGCTGTCGTAGTCGCGCACGTCGTTGATGTGCATGATCCCGGCGGCGGTGAGCCCGACCGCGACGGCGGCGGCGACGGCGCCGGCGGAGAGGCCGCCTGCCGCGACGTAGTACGCGCCGCCCACCATGACCGGGCCGAGGAAGACGAAGACGGTGGCGACGCCGAGCCCGCGGTAGGCGAGCCGGACCGGCGGCGCGGCGTAGAAGTAGCCGGCGGCGACCGCGGGGATGCCGATGGCCAGGATCGGCCAGCCGCAGAGCGCGGCCAGCAGGAGCCCGCAGGCGACGCCGACGCCGAAGCATGCGAGCGCGCCCGCCCGCACGTGCGCCGGTGTCAGCAGCCCGCGCGCGACGACGGCGCTCGAGCCGCGCGGGTCGGACTTGAAGCGCGCGTTCGGGTCCGCGTTCGCCTTGTAGTTGTGGTAGACGTTGACGAGGTTCGTCCCCGCCTGGATCGCCACCGAGCCGAGCCAGGCGACGACGATGCGCCGGCTCCCGTGCCCGTCGTACGCCGCCGCCGCGGCGCCCGCCAGCACGGCGATCGACGAGATGGCCAGCGACTTCACTCGCGCCGCCTGCATCCAGACGGCGAGGTCGCGGGGGCGGGCGGCGGCGCGGTCGAGTGCGAGGTTCGTGGCCATGGGCGGGTCCTGGGAG
>JADGGV010000136.1 GCA_019689775.1 Gemmatimonadota bacterium | reverse complement strand
TTCCTGCCGAAGATGGCGTGGCTGAAGGACGTGAACGACGACATCTACGACCCGTCGTACACGGACATGCTCCGCGTCGCGTTCACGTCCGAGTTCGGCCGCGGCGAACTCCAGGCCCTCGTTGCGCTCCTCTCCGGGCGCAACTTCGAGACGAAGCAGTACGAGGAGGCCATCGCCCAGGAGGCGTTCGCGCGGCTCAAGCAGGGCGTGCTCAGCTTCATGAGCGAGACGCACTTCAAGCGGCTCGTGATGATCCTGCGCTCGGCCGGCTTCGTGCACAGCGATCTGATCGGCGGACGGAACGCCGTCAACTTCGCCTACATCCTCTACCTGCGCGGCCGTGCCGAGGGGCTCCCGGCCGCGGAGATCGAGCGCCTCGTGCGCCGCTGGTACGTCATGTCGGTGCTCACCGGGCGCTACTCCGGCAACCCCGAAACCGCGTTCGACTACGACATCCGGCAGATCGCGGCCCGCGGCGCCGTCGCCTACGCGGAGTCCGTCATCGATGCCACGCTCTCCGACAGCTTCTGGGCGACGCTGCTCCCGCAGTCCATGGAGACGTCCTCCAGCAACAGCCCCTACTTCCTCGTGTTCCAGGCGGCGCAGATAAAGCTCCAGGACCGGGGCTTCCTGTCGCGCGACATCACCGTTGCCGACCTCATCCTCAACCGCAGCGACGTCCACCACCTCTTCCCACGAAACTACCTCAAGCAGCAGGGAGTCCCCCGGGGACGGTACAACCAGATCGCGAACTACGCCCTCGCGCAGAGCGAGATCAACATCGCCATCGGCGCCAGGCCGCCCGCAGTCTACTTCCGTGAGTTGCTGGAGCAATGCAACGGCGGCCCCCGGAAGTACGGCGCCATCACCGACATCGATGCGCTCCGCGATAACCTCCGCCAGCACTGCATCCCCGAGACGATCTTCGACGGGCTGGCCGAGGACTACGACGCGTTCCTCGTCGAGCGGCGCCGGCTGATGGCGGCGAAGATCCAGCGGTATTTCGCCACGTTGTAGGGCGGTCGGAGCAGGACGCGCCGACGACGCCGCGGTGTGGAGCGCGTGCAGATCCGTAACACCGGGCCCAGAAGTTCTCCCTCCCGTCGTCGCCGCCACGCTCCCGCCCGATCATGGCCCCGAGCGCTATTCCGTGCGGTCGTACCCGGTCGCGTATTTGGCGCTGAAGAAGGTCAGCCGGGCCCCGGCCCTCCGCCACGTGACCTGCCCGAGGCGGCACCGCAACCGACGAGTCCCGACCGCCGCGGACGGCGGCGCCCCCGGCTTAACCCATCCGCACCGTATAGGGTACACTGTACCGTAGGAGGCTCGCGGTGGGCGACGAGCCGAAGAAGGTTCCCGCTCGCTTCTACCGGAACGAGGCCGGAGCCGAGCCGGTGCGCGAGTGGCTTCAGAGCCTCCGCAAGGCCGATCGGAAGGCGATCGGAGCGGATATCGCGACGGTCGAGTACGGCTGGCCAGTCGGCATGCGGACCTGCCGGTCGATGGGCGCTGGGCTGTCGGAGGTGAGGCGCGACCTCGAGAACAACCGGAAGGCGCGGATCCTTTTCTGCCTGAGCGGAGGCTACATCGTGCTCCTGCACGGGTTCATCAAGAAGACGAGGACGACGCCCAAGGCCGACCTGGACCTCGCGTGCGCTCGCCAGAGGGAGGTACGGCGATGAGCAATCCGCGCATCGGCAGTTCGTTCGAGGATTTCCTCGAGGCGGAGGGGATCCGGGAGGAGGCGGAGGACCTCGCGCAGAAGCGGGTGATCGCGTGGCAGATCGAGGAGGCCATGAAGCGGCGTGGCATTACGAAGGTCGAGATGGCCAGGCGGATGCGCACGAGCCGGACCCAGGTGGACCGGCTCCTCGATCCGACGAACAACAAGGTCCAGCTCGATACCCTCCAACGCGCAGCCCACGCGGTGGGAGCGCGGCTCAAGCTCGAGCTGCTCGAGGCGACCGGGGAACCCGCCTGAGCCGCCCCGGCGGCGCCGCAGCCACCGGCGGTTCGCACACGTGCGCGACCTGCGCGCCGGGGTTCTACGGCGGGATCCGGCCGGAAGATGTGGAGGTCACCGACTACCGCTGAGGCCGGCAGGCAGGATGGAGATGCGCCATGGTGCGGATCCCGAAGCATGGACCACCGACGCACCCGGGCGAGATGCTGCTCGGGGAGTTCCTGAAGCCGCTGGGGATGACGCGGATGGAGCTGGCCAAACGCATCGGTGTCCCGCTCCAGCGCGTAAATCAGATCGTCAAGGGAAAGCGGAGCGTCACGCCCGACACCGCGCTCCGCCTCGCCCGGCTCTTCGGCACCACGCCTGACTTCTGGCGCAACGGCCAGCTCGCCTGGGATCTCTACCACGCGATGCACTCGCCGGAGGCTGAGAGCATCCGGCACATCGAGCCGTTCGATCCGACTGGCTGATCACCACACTACCTCAACCCCCGCCACCCTCCCGATCTCCGCGTCCCGTGTGACCAGCGGACACTCGAGGTGGAGCGCCGTCGCGGCGATCAGGCGGTCGGCGCGCTCGGGGATCGCGTACAGGCGGTCGGCGGCGCGGACCACGTCGCGCGTCAGCTCCGCGGGGAAATACTTTCCCGAGGAGAACAGATCGTCCTCCCAATCGGTGAATGAGCGGCCGAGGAGGAGCCGGCCGGCGCGGACCAGCTCCGCGACCTCGACGAGCACGATCGCAGGCACGTGGATCGCGGCGCGCCCCGCATCCGCCCGCTCGAACAGCCGCCGCGCCTCGCGCCCCAGCTTCCGGCGCGCACCCGTCGCGTACCAGACGAGCGCATGCGTGTCCGCGACGGCCAACTCCGCCACCACTCAGAGCTCCCGCGCCTTCCGCTCCGCAAGCGACGCCTGCGCCGCACGCGACCGCGCGATCTCAACCTCCAGCTCATCCTCGCCCACGGCGAGCGTCATGCTCCCCGCGAGCCGGAAGCCGCCGGCGCGCTCCTTCCTCAGCGCCGCGATCGTCGCCCGGAGGCGCCGCAGGTGATCCTCGCTCACCAGCGCGGCGCGCTTCGCGCGATCGCGGTGCTCGATCAGCACCACCGCCTCCTCGCCCCCGCCCGTCACCTCGTCGACGAGATCGAACAGTCGCCTGCGCGCCTCGGACACCTTCAGCACCTTGTCCATGCCACGCCTCCGGGACCGGTACAAGTACATGTACAAGTCTAGCGGAGGGGGAGGCGGTGCGGCAAGCGCAAGGACGCGGGCGTGAGCCGCGGATCGCGAGTCCGACCGCGGGCCGGCGCGGCGGCGAGCGGCTGGGCGTCCGCGCGGTCGAAGCCGGGCGGGCCAATCGGAGCGGGCCGGGGCGTCTCGCCGGCGAGGGAGACATGCGCCGCCAGGGCCCACGACGCCGCGCGCAATGGAGTCCCCCGCGCACGCTCGCGTCCACGCGCCCTCACCCGGCTTGCGCTCGCCCCGGGCGCTGCCTCGGGTCGAAGCCGTTGCGGCAGCGCCCGCCTCCTCGCGACCGCCGCCGAATCTGTCCCGTGTTTCGGGCCCGAGCCCCGCGGAACGATCCGTTCATCCCGGAGATTGCGCCGAACGCCCGCGCCTGCCGCCGCCGGTGTACCCGCCCGCACGCGGGCGTGGACGTCATTGCACGATGACAGTTGCGTTTCTATTCTGGATTCAATCCGCGTTCTTCCGATCGCACTCCCACGCACCGACCACCAACCATGATCCCAGAGACCCGGTGTCCCGCGCGACATCCGACGCGCGCTACGATCGGCCGCCGCGGCGCCGCCGCGGCGCTGCTCCTCGCGACGGGCGGGCCGCTCGCGGCGCAGCGGGGGCTGCCCGCCGTCTCGCAGCTCGTCGACTCGGCCGCGGTCGCGGATTCCGCGGCCGCGTTCCTGACGCGGCGCACGGTGGTGTCCGTGGCGTTCGACAGCACGGGCGCGGCGGACTGGATCCGGGCCGGCTCGATGTCGGTCACCGAGCTCGAGGACATCGCCCGGTCGATGACGTTCCGGCCCGGCGCCATCGACGGCCGCCTGGTGCCCATCTGGGTCGACATCCCGCTGCGGATCGAGCGGCGCGGGTTCTGAGGATCGATCGGGGTGCGGCGCGGGCGACGGCGTCGCGTGCGGCGGGTCGGCGGCGGCTCGATCCGGCAGGAGGGTCCCGCCCGACACCGTCCCGCGCGCGGCCCATGCCGTTGGGGTGCGTCTCGAGGTCGGGCTGCTCGAGACGACCGGGACGCCGCCTGAGCCGCCGCGGAGGCTCAGGGTCCGAGGAGCGCGGCGGGAACGACCGCGATTCCGTCCTCACGACGGTACGCATGCGGACCCGGCGTGATCACCATCGCGTAGAGGAGGTCGTCTCCGATCTCGCCACGCAGCCAGCGAAGGTGTTTGACGTCGTCGTCGCCGATGCTTCGGGCGAGCTTCACCTCGATGGCGACCACGCGTTGGTCGGGACGAACGACGATCAGGTCGACCTCGTGGCGCCCGTTCTTCGTGCGCAGGTGCCGAACCTCCGCCTCCCGCGCTTGCGCGTAGACCCGGATGCTCTGCGTCACCAACGACTCGAAAAGGCACCCGAGCAGCGTGCCATCTCTGGGGATGTCGATGCCCGCGTTCTCGCCCTCCAGCAGTGCCTCCGCCGTGATGCCGAGCAGGGACGCCGCCAGGGCCGGATCGACGAGCTGGTGCTTGTCGGAGCGCGCGAGTCGCGCGATCTGGTTACGTGACGGAAGCCACGCCGGCACGGGGTCCAGCAGCCACAGCCGCTCGAGCGCCGAGCGATAGGCGAGCACACTATCCCGGCTGGGCTTTGCGCCCTCGCCCGAGGTGGCGGCGTCGCGGATGGTCTCCAGTGCCGCCGTGGTCGAGGACGCCGCCGCATAGGCCCTCATCCACCGAAGCAACTGGTCCGGATCCCGAACCGAGTAACCGAGCTCCCGAAAATCCTTGTCGACGACACCGGCAATGTAGCTCTCGAGTTGCGCCCGGAGCGCGCGCCCGGTCAGGCGCCGGATCGCAGGGAAGCCGGATGCGACGATCTCCCGCGTGTAGTCCCGGAGCGTGACCGGCGACTCCCCGGTGATCTCCGGGCATCCGCGCTCGAGCATCGCACCCAGGCTCACGGTGGGTGCTGCCAGTCCCCGCTCGAACAGACTGAGGGGTCTCATCCGAACCCGCACGATTCGACCAGCCCCCGAGTGCGTCGCGGGATTGTCGGGATTCGCCGACCCGGTGAGGAGGAAGCGGTTCGGTGTCGGGTCGTCATCGACGGCCCGACGAACGAGGTCCCAAGATGCGGGGAGCCGCTGCCATTCATCGATCAGGATCGGGCCGTCGCCGATCAGGAGACGAGCAGGATCGGCTGCGGCAAGCTCCTGCTGGGCCGGATCATCCATCCGATGCACGGTCCTGGCCCGCTGGAGGGCCGTGGCCGTCTTGCCGACCGCCTTCGGCCCCTCGAGCGCGACCGCCGCCACCCCGCCCAGCAGCTCGTCCAACTCGTCGTCCACGACCCTGCGAATGTACACCGCGGCTCCTCCTCCAGGTACGCCAGCCGACATCCCCCGCCCAAGCCTAGTCGACATCTGGACCACATGCAAGTCGACATATGGACCACAGCGAAGCCGACAACTCGACCACGATGAGCGGCCGAAGCTGTCCGACGCGCTCCGGAGTCCCCTCCTGGCCCGGCCGGCAAAACCGGATCGCCGCCCGGCCGTCGTGCGGCGCCCGGTCGCGCCCCGGCGCGACGGAACCGGGCTCCATTTGATGAGGGAAGATGGGCCGGAGGCGACAAGGGTGCGCCTCGAGGCGGACACGCGGTGCCGTGTGGTATGGCGTTCGGTGGGAGCCGCCCTGACACGCCGTCGGGAGGACAAGGGGCCGGGCACCGGTTCCACGCGAGGTGTCGGTGCGGCGAGCGGCTCGCGGACGTCCGCCGGGGGGTCCCCGAGGTGCCGGTCTCGACCTGCGTGTCAAGCGCGCGGACCGGACGGCTGGCCCAGGATCTCGACGTACCCTTCCGTGCCATGCACGCGGATCCGCTGGCCGTCGCGGATCCGGCGGGTGGCCTGCTCGACGGCGACGACGGCCGGCAGGCCGTACTCGCGCGCGATCACGGCGCCGTGGGTCATCAGCCCACCGACCTCGGTCACGAGGCCGCCGATCGTGACGAACAGCGGCGTCCAGCTCGGGTCCGTGTAGGCGGTGACGAGGATGTCGCCCGGCTCGAGGTCGGCGTCGGCCATGTCCAGGACGACGCGGGCGCGGCCCTCGGCGATCCCGGCGGAGACCGGCAGGCCGACGAGCGAGCCGGCGGGGCGGTCGTCGCGTCGGTACGCCCCGAAGAGCGCCTCGCCCTCGGACGTGAGCACGCGAGGCGGCGTGAGTGTGCGGTAGGACGCGAACGCGTCCTTGCGCGCGCGGATCAGCTCGTCGTCGACGCGGTTCGTGCGCACGACGTCCTGAAGCTCCTGGAACGTGAGGTAGTAGATGTCCTCGGCGTCGCGGAGCACGCCGGCGCGCGCGAGGCGATCGGCCTCCTGGAGCAGCGCCTGCTTGTAGACGAAGTAGCGGCTGACCATGCCGTACTTCGGGTACTCCCGGTAGCCGGCGAACGTGCGGAGCCGGTCGATCATCCGCCGGGTCTCGTCGGCCTTGCGCTCGCCGTCCGGCAAGGCCCGCAGGTGCGCGAGCAGCTCCCGCTCCCGGTTCCGGGCCTCGCGCAGCCCTCGCTCGAAGCGGCGCCGGCCGGCGTCCGGCTCGAGATTCGTGATGTGGGCGACGAGGATCGGCACGAGCGTCGCGGGACGCTCGCTCCAGCGCGGCCGCGTGATGTCGATCTCGCCGACGCAGCGCATGCCGTACCGGTCGAGCCAGGCGCGGATGGCGTCGCGGGCTTCGCGCCCGCCGGGAAGCGCGGGCAGCTCGTCGAGGAAGTCGTCGCCCTCGACCTGGCGCAGGAACGCGACGACGTCCGGGTGCGGGCGGATCGCGTCGGCGACGTCCAGGAGCGCCAACCCCATCTCCGACGTGACGTTGTTGGGCACGGACTGCGTGAGCGCGTCGGCCGCGTTCTTCTCCCCCAGCCACTCCTCGAGCCGCTCGTTCAGCCACCAGGCCGCCTCCATCCCCGCCAGGATCGCCTGGTGGCTCAGCGGATCGAAGAGGATCCGCCTGAGTTCCTGGATGTCCTCCGCGATGAAGTCGAGCAGCGCGGCGCCGGACTTCGTCGCGATCTCGCGCCGCGCGGCGGCGATGGAGGCCCGGGTGCGCTCGATGAGCCCGGCGACGATCGCCGGATCGGTCTCGATCGGGGAGGGCGCGCCGGCCCCGGGCGGCATCGCGGCCGGCGGCTCCTCGGGGAGCGGCCGGACGAAGTCGCCGCGGGCGAGGACGGTGTCGAGGGCATCGCCGAGCAGCGGATCGGACCTGCGGGCGAGCTTCAGCAGCCCCTCACGCGTCGCCGGCCACGCCAGCATCTGGGTGACGTCGACGAACAGCCGCCCGCCGGCCTCGACCATGGGTCGCGGCGTCGTCATCTGCCAGAACGAGAGCCCGAGCGGCTTCATGGGATCGGTCATCATCTGCTGGTGACCGACGGAGATGTAGACGCGGTTCTCCCGGTCTCTGGCCGCGGGGATCGGGAACAGCGTGGTGATCGGCCGGCTCTGGAGGAAATGCAGCCCATCGTCGGCCAGGCACCACTCGATGTCCTGGGGGCGGCCGAAGTGCGCTTCGATGCGGCGGCCCAGCTCGACGAGCCGCAGGACCTGCGCGTCCGTCAGCGCCGGCTCGGTCTGCCGCTCCGGCTCGACCGCCCGCTCGCGCGTCCCGCCTCCCGGTGAGGCGACGATGGCGGTCCGCTTGACCGCGACCGCCCGCTCGACGATCTCGCCGCCCCGCACCTTGTAGACGTCCGCGTTCACCAGGCCGGAGGCGAGCGCCTCGCCGAGGCCGAGGCTCGCCTCCACGGAGGCGACGTTGCGGTTGCCGGTCACCGGGTCGGCCGTGAACAGGATGCCGGCCGCCCGCGGGAACACCATCCGCTGCACGACGACGGCCATCTGGACCGCGCGGTGGCCGATGCCGTGCCGCAGGCGGTAGGTCACCGCACGCTCGCTGAAGAGCGAGCCCCAGCACCGGGCGACGTGCCGCAGGACCGCCGCCCGCCCCACGACGTTCAGGTAGGTGTCCTGCTGCCCGGCGAACGAGGCCGTCGGCAGGTCCTCCGCCGTCGCGCTGGACCGGACGGCATAGGCGGCGTGCTCGCCGAGCCGGGCGAGCGCGTCGCTGATCGCCGCCGCCACGTCGTCGGGGATGGCGACTCCCTCGAGCGTCCGGCGGATCTCCGCGCCGAGCGCGCGGATCGCGTCGCGGTCGCCCGGCTCGAGGCGCGACAGCCGGTCGAGCCGGTCGTCGAGCGACGGCGCCTCCGCCGCGATCCGCCGGAACGCCTCCGTCGTCACGCAGAAGCCGGCCGGCACGCGGATGCCGTCGATCCGCGAGAGCGCCGCCAGGCTCGCGCCCTTCGCGCCGACGACGTCGACCCGCGTCGGGTCGATCTCCCGCAACTCCAACACGTAGTGCCGCATGCGTCCCCTGCGCTTCTCCCGCTCCTGGACGGTCCGGCATCGGCCGGCGGGTTCGGCCGATGCCGCCGACTCTAGGGCACGCCCCGGGCCTTGCCGCAAGCCCCCCGGTGCGCTATACGCTGGAAGTGTCTCTTATAAACAAATGACGCTGGCGGCGATATGCAGTGTGTAG
>JADGGV010000135.1 GCA_019689775.1 Gemmatimonadota bacterium | reverse complement strand
GCTCTACTCCGGGACGGTGGAGGGGCGGGAGGCGGACCTGGGCTTCCAGGTCGCGGGGCGGGTGGAGCGGATCCTGGTGGACGAGGGCGACGTCGTCGCCGCGGGGCAGGTGCTGGCGGTGCTGGACACGGCGGAGCTGGCGGCGCGGCGGGCGGGCGCGGTGGCGCAGGTGGCGGCGGCACGGGCGCAGCTTGCGGAGCTGGAGCGGGGTTCGCGGCCGGAGGAGGTGGCGCAGGCGCGGGCCGCGGCGGAGGCGGCGCGGGAGCGGCTGGAGAACGCCCGTCGCGACCTGGAGCGGATCGCGGCGCTCCAGCGCAAGGCGGTCGTCAGCCGCCAGGACCTGGATCGGGCGGAGCTGGCGGTGGAGGTCGCACAAGCGCAGGACGAGCAGGCGCGCCAGCAGCTCCGGCTGGTGACGGCGGGCCCGCGCCCGGAGCGGATCGAGGCGCAGCGGGCGCTGCTGCGCCAGGCCGAGGCGGCGGTCGCGCAGCTCGACGCGGCGCTGGCGAACGCGGTGATCCGCGCGCCGTTCCCCGGCGTGGTCACGATCCGGCACCGCGAGCCGGGCGAGACGCTCTCCCCCGGGCTCCCGGTGCTCACGGTCCTGAACCCGGCGGACCGCTGGGTCCGCATCTACGTCCCGGAGGACCGCGTGGGGCGGCTGCGGCTGGGCGAACCGGCGCGGATCGCGTCCGACGCGTTCCCCTCGCGCCGCTACGCGGGGCGCGTGACGTTCATCGCGAGCCAGGCGGAGTTCACGCCGAAGAACGTGCAGACGACGGAGGAGCGCACGAAGCTCGTCTACGCGGTGAAGGTGCAGGTCACGGGCGACCCGGCGCGCGACCTGAAGCCGGGGGTCCCCGCGGACGTCGTGCTCGGGGCGCCGTGACCGGTGCGGCCACCTCCGCCGTCGTCGCCGTCGAGCGGCTGACGCGCCGCTTCGGCGCGCTCGTCGCGCTGGACGCCGTCACGTTCGACGTCCGGCCGGCCGAGTTGTTCGGCATCGTCGGTCCCGACGGCGCCGGCAAGACGACGCTGCTGCGCATCCTCGCCGGCGTCGTCCGCCCCACCTCGGGCGACGCGCGCGTCCGCGGCGTGAGCGTGGCGCGGGCCCCCGAGGCGGTGAAGCCGCACATCGCCTACATGTCGCAGCGCTTCGGGCTGTACGACGACCTCACGGTCCGCGAGAACATCGACTTCTACGCCGACCTGTACCGCGTCCCGCGCGCCGAGCGCCCGGCGCGGATCGAGCGCCTGCACCGCTTCTCGGGGCTCGGCCCCTTTGCGGACCGGCTGGCCGGCAAGCTGTCCGGCGGGATGAAGCAGAAGCTCTCGCTCTCCTGTGCACTCGTCCACCAGCCGGAGGTGCTGCTCCTCGACGAGCCGACGTTCGGCGTCGATCCGATCTCGCGCCGCGACCTCTGGCTCATCCTCCACGAGATGGTCGCCGCCGGCGTGACCGTCGTCGTCTCCACGTCGTACCTGGACGAAGCCGAGCGCTGCGACCGCGTCGCGCTCCTCGACCACGGCCGCGTGCTCGCGCTCGACACGCCGGCCGCGCTCCAGGCGCGCCTCCCGGGCGAGATGCGCGCCCTCCGCACGGACGATCCGCGCCGCGCCGCCGCCACGCTCGCCGACGCGCCCGGCGTGCTCGCCGCGACGCTCTATGGCGACGCCGTCCACGTCCTCCTCGCTCGCGACGCCGCGCCCGCCGCCGTCCGTGCCGCGCTCGCCGCCGCCGGCGTCGCCGTGATCGACGACGCCCCGATCGAGCCCTCCCTCGAGGACGTCTTCATCCACCTCGTCGGCCGGCCGGAGGCCCGACGTGTCTGACGCCGTCGAGGTCCGCGACCTCACGCGCCGCTTCGGCGACTTCGTCGCCGTCGACCACGTCACCTTCGACGTGCGCGAGGGCGAGATCTTCGGCTTCCTCGGCCCGAACGGCGCCGGCAAGACGACGACGATCAAGATGCTGACCGGGCTGCTCGCGCCCACGTCCGGCGAGGGCCGCATTGCGGGGCTCGACGTGCGCCGCGACGCCGCCCGCATCCGCCGCCGCATCGGCTACATGTCGCAGCGGTTCTCGCTCTACGCGGACCTCACGGTCGACGAGAACATCGACCTGTTCGCCGGCCTCTACGGCGTGCGCGGCGACCGGCTGGCCGCGCGCCGCCGCTGGGTCGTCGAGATGGCCGGGCTCGCCGGCCGCGAGCGCCAGCTCACGGGCGAGCTGCCGCTCGGCTTCAAGCAGCGCCTCGCGCTCGGCTGCGCCGTGCTGCACCAGCCGCCGGTCCTGTTCCTCGACGAGCCGACCTCCGGCGTCGACCCCGCCGCCCGCCGCTCGTTCTGGGAGCTGATCAACTCGCTCTCCGCCGCCGGCACGACCGTGCTCCTCAGCACGCACTACATCGAGGAGGCCGAGTACTGCAACCGGCTGGCGCTCATGAACCGCGGCCGGCTCGTCGCGCTCGACACGCCGCCGCGGCTGCGCGCGCTGCTCGAGGAGCCGATCCTCGAGGTCCGCGTCGACGACGCGCCGAGGGCCGTCGAGGCGCTCGCCGGCGCGCCCGGCGTGCTCGAGGCGTCGATGTTCGGCCGCACGGTCCACGTCCTGGTGAGCGACGCCGCCGGCGCCCGCGCCTCGATCCCCGCCCTCCTCGAGGCGCGCGGGTTGCGCGTCGGCGCGATCGCGCCGGTCCGCGCCTCGCTCGAGGACGTCTTCGTCGCGCTCGTGCGCCGCGCGGGCGGCGCGGTGGAGGGGTGAGCGGATGGACGCCGTGCGCCTCCTCGCCATCGCCCGCAAGGAGTGGATCCAGCTCCGGCGCGACGTCCGCAGCATGGTGCTCGCGTTCGCGCTCCCGGTCGCGCTCCTCCTCTTCTTCGGCTACGCGATCACCTGGGACGTGCATGACATCCGCATCGCCGTGCTCGACCAGGACGCGAGCCGCCAGAGTCGCGAGCTGGTCGAAGCGCTCGAGGCCAGCGGCTACTTCCACGTCACCCAGCGCCTCTCCGGCTACGGCGACGTCGACGCCCGCCTCGCGCGCGGCGAGGTCCGCGGCGTCCTGGTCGTGCCGCCCGGCTTCGCCCGGGACCTCGCCGCCGGCCGCGACGCCGCCGTGCAGCTCCTCGTCGACGGCGGCGACGCGAACACCGCGACGATCGCCGTGAGCTACGCCGAGGCCATCGTCGCCGGCTACTCCCGCGGCGTCGTGCTCCAGGGCCGCCGCATCGAGATCCCCGCCCGCGCGGAGGCGCGCGTCTGGTACAACCCGCGCCTCGAGAGCCGCTGGATGATCGTCCCCGGGCTCATCGCCGTGATCATGTCGGTCATCGCGGCGATGCTGACGGCGCTCACGATCGCGCGCGAGTGGGAGCGCGGCACCATGGAGCAGCTCGCCGCCACGCCGGTCGGCCGCCTCGAGGTCGTGCTCGGCAAGCTCGTGCCCTACCTCGGCATCGGGCTGTTCGACGTCGCCATGGCGACGCTCGCCGGCACGCTCGTCTTCGGCGTACCGCTGCGCGGCGGCATCCTCCTCCTCGGCGTGCTCTCGCTCCTGTTCCTGCTCGGCGCGCTCGGCCTCGGCATCTTCATCTCCGCCGCGCTCCGCTCCCAGGTCCTGGCCATGCAGGTCTCCATGGTCGCGACGTACCTCCCGGCGATCCTGCTCTCCGGCTTCCTCTTCGATATCGCCGGAATGCCCGCGCCGCTCCGCCTGGTCACGCGCATCATCCCGGCGCGCTACTTCGTGGCCGTCACGCGCGGCATCTTCCTGAAGGGCGTCGGCCTCGAGGTCCTCTGGCCGCAGGCCGTCTCGATGATCGTCTTCGCCGCCGTCGGGCTCGCGCTCGCCACCCGCTCGTTCCGCAAGGAGATCGCATGAGGGACCGCCGCGAGCTGCGCGACTCGCTGCTGCGCGTCAGGGAGCTGCTGCGCAAGGAGTGGCGCCAGATCTTCCGCGACCCGAAGACGAAGCGCATCATCTTCGCCTCGCCGATCCTACAGCTTCTCCTCTTCGGGTACGCCGTCAACACCGACGTGCGCAACGCGGCGCTGTTCGTCGTCGACCAGGACCGCACGCGCGAGTCGCGCGAGCTGGTCGATGCCTTCACCGCCGGCGGCTACTTCCGCCTGGTCGGCCGCAGCGACCGCCCGGCCGACCTCGCCGCCGCGCTCGACCGCGGCCGCGCCGTCGTCGCCCTCCAGATCCCGAGGGGCTTCGCCCGGAGCCTCGCCGCCGGCCGCGGCGCCGCCGTGCAGGTCCTGGTCGACGGCACCAGCTCGAACACCGCGACCGTCGCGCAGGGCTACGCGAACCGCATCGTCCAGCACTTCGGCCTCGACTACGCCGACGCGCACGGCCAGGCGATCCGCGGCGGCGTCGACCTCCGCGTCCGCGCCTGGTTCAATCCCGCCCTCGAGAGCCGGGTCTACAACGTCCCCGGCGTCGTCGCCGTCATCCTCATGCTCATGGCGCTGCTGCTCACCGCGCTCGCCGTCGTCCGGGAACGCGAGCTCGGCACGCTCGAGCAGCTCATGGTCAGCCCGCTGTCGCCCGGCGAGCTGATCCTCGGCAAGACGATCCCGGTCGCCGCCATCGCGCTCGTCGACCTGGCGCTCGTCGTCCTCGTCGCCGTGCTCTGGTTCCACATCCCGCTGCGCGGCAGCCCGCTCCTCCTCCTCGTCGCCTCCGCCGTCTACATCCTGAGCGCGCTCGGCCTCGGGCTCCTCGTCTCCACCGTCTCCAGCACCCAGCAGGAGGCGTTCATGGGGATGTTCCTCCTCTTCCTCCCCATGATCATCCTCTCCGGATTCATGTACCCGATCACGTCGATGCCCTGGATCTTCCAGAAGCTGACGCTCCTGAACCCCGTGCGGCACTTTCTCGAGGTGGTGCGCGGGATCTTCCTGAGGGGCGCCGGCGTCGCCGAGCTGTGGCCGCAGATCGCCGCCCTCGCGCTCACCGCCAGCGTCGTCCTCACCGTGGCGACGCGGGCGTTCCGCAAGTCGCTGGGCTGATGGCGGGCTCGAGGCCGAGCTCCGCGCCTGCGGCACCGAACCGGCACCCCGGAGCAGAAAGCGCCCGGTGGGCTCTCCCTACCGGGCGCCATCCGCGACCGCAGCCCTCCGCGGCCTTCCTTCCAGCTCCGCGTCTCCGCGTGCCCGCCGTTCACGGCCGCGCGCCGAACAGCGCCGCCCCACCGCACCCCGGCGCCGGCGAGCCCAGCGTGAAATCGTCGCGCGGCTCCGGCAGCTCGGCGTCTCCCACCGCGAGCGCCGCCTCGACGATCGGCTCCAGCATGCGGGCGCGGGCCGAGTCGGCCGGCGTCAGCGGCGGCGCGCCGCCGCCGTAGAGGCGGCGCGTCACCCAGCGCCAGCCGTCGGCGCCCGCGGCGTGCGCCGCCCACCGCGCGGCGATGCCGCGCGCCCGGGCGCCCGCCGCCAGCAGCACGAGCCGCCGGCGGTCCGCCTCGATGCGGCGATCGTAGCTCGCGGCGGGCGCGGCGCAGACCCACTCGTCGATCGCGCGGAAGCCGGCGTCGCGCGCGCGCTCGACCGCCTCGAACGAGAGCGCGGCGCCGACGCGCGGCGCCCCCGCCTGCGCGGAGTCCGCCACGCCCGTCGGCAGCGCCAGCGCCGCCGCGCCGACGGGTGCCGCCGGCGATCCGACCGGCCCCTCCAGCACGCTGCGCATCAGGTCGTACGCCGTCGTCAGCCGCTCGGGGCCGTAGCTCCTCAGGAACCAGGCGCGCGTCTCCGGGTAGACCGGCGCCACCTCGTCCAGGATCGCGATCAGCGCGCGCCCGACCCCACCCGTCACGTCCGGCGGCACCACGGTGCCGTAGCCGGTCAGCATGTCGTCCTGCACGGACGAGAGGTACCCGTCCATGCGCCCCTCCCGCGCGAGCGAGGAGGCGACGAACCATTCGACGTTGCGCGCGAACACCTCCGCCGGCCGGCGCTGATGGTTCGGCGCGACGCTCTCGCCGGGCGCCGGCGGCAGGAGCGCCGCGCTGCTCAGCCTCGCCACGACCGCGCCGAGGCGGTCGCCCGGGCGGCGCGACGCCAGATCCGTCGCGTAGTCGCCGCGCACGCCGTAGCGCCGCGCCGCCGCCTGCCAGTCCAGGTCGTGCGCCAGCTCGTGGGCGATCGTGCCCGCGCCCGTCTCCGGCGGCAGATACAGGATCCGCCGCCGCGGGTCGTGCAGCGCCAGCGCGTTCGCCTCCTTCGGCAGATCGCCGATGCGCACCCGCAACCCCTTCAGGTCCAGGCTCGGCAGCACGCGCTCCAGGTCGTCGAGCGACGTCGCCAGCATCCGCCGATAGTACGGCCGCCACGCCGCCGGCACGCTCCGGTCGAACTCCACGGCCAGGCCGTAGCGCTCCTCCAGGTCGCGCCCGCTCGGGCCGCCAAAGCCCGGGAACCACGGCGCCTCCTGCGCGTACGTCCGCAGCGACGTCGCCGCCGCCAGCCGCGCCAGCGCGGGGCCCGCGTCCTCGACCCCGCCCGCGCCCACCAGCCGCGCGTACTCCGCGGCGAAGCGCTCCTCGTTCTTCGCCTCCTCGATGAAGCGCAGCCGCGCCGCCTCCGCCGCCCCATCCAGCCCGGGAGCGCCCAGCAGCTCCCGCCGCGTCATCTCAAGCGCGACCACGATCGGCGCCTGCGGCGGCGCGTTCGTCCGGTCCGCCAACTGCGCCAGCCGCTCGGCCGCCTCGGGCGCGAGCAGCGGCCGCGGCGACCGCGTCGGCCTCAGCGCCTCGCCCTCCAGCCGCGGGCCCAGCAGCCGGATCGCCTCCGCCAGCCGCGGCACCAGCTCCAGCACCTCGCGCTCTGCGTCCAGCGGCGGCGGCCCCAGCCGCGCCTGCTCCACCGCGAAGCGCCGCTCCGCGCGCCAGCGCACCAGCAGCTCGAGCCCGTCCGTGTGCGACGCCTCCGCCGCCCGGATCAGGCGCCGCGCGTCCTCCCTCGCCAGCGCCCGATCGCGCAGCAGCGCCGCCGTCTGCGCCGCGAGCCGCGGCGCGCTCCGCCCCACGCTCCCCTCCGCCGCCGCCAGCGTGTACGCCAGCCGCACCGCCAGCTCGCCGCTGTGCGGGTCCCGCGCCTCCTGCACCGCACCCTGGATCAGCTCCAGGTGGTGCCGGCCAAGTCCCGGCCGCGCACCCACGCCCGGCACCGCCGCCCGGTCGAGCGGCACCGCGTCCGGCTGGTACGCTTCGCCCTCCGCCGTCCACGCCAGCAGCGCCCAGCCGAGCAGCCGCCGCGTCGCCTCGTCCAGCCGCGGATCGTGCAGCGCCTGGTCGATCAGCCGGAACGGGCTGCCGAGCCCGAGCCGCAGTCGCTCCAGGTACCCCAGCGCGAGCGTCGCCTCGTCGTCCGGCGCCTGCCGCCCCGTCCCCGCGTGCACGAGCCGGTCCGCGTACGCGGCCCCCTGTGCCAGCTCCCGCTTCGCGTCCACCGCGGGATCGGGGCGGTCGGCACGGCCGCACGCGGCCGCCCAGGCCAGGCACACCCCGGCCAGGAGTGGGACGGATCGGCGTCGAAGGCGCGTCATGCTCACTGCGATGGAACGTCGAGGACTGCTAGGTCGGCCGCCGACGCGGCCCCCGCTCCCTGCGGTGCGGAGAGGTCGCGTTCAGTCCTGCGCGGCCTCGATCACGGCCCTGCGGAGGCGAGGCCAGACTCCCGTCGCATACTTCAGGAAGTTGGCCCGCATCTGCGGGTTACGAGAGAGGAACGACCAGGCGGCCTCGCCGCCCTTCGCGGCGTTGCACGCCCTACAGCACGTCACCAGATTCCCATCCGAGTGGTCGCCGCCGCGCACCCGCGGCTGCACGTGGTCCACCGTCAGCTCCGTCACCGGGTACACCACGCCGCAGTACACGCAGCGGTTCCGGTCCCGCCGGAAGACCCGCTCGCGACGTCCCGGCGTCGTCTCGGTCGCTCGTCCCTTCACGACCGATCATACACGGCAGGCCACTGCGTTGCTCCGCCGCACCGCCCGCCGTACTCTTGCCGCATGTTCGACGATCCCCGCCTCGCCCTGCTCCGCGCCGCCCTCGAGCGCCGCCCCGCCGCCGCCGCCCCGCGCGAGCCCGGGATGTTCGAGGCCGCCGTCGCCATCGTGCTCCGACCGCGCGACGCGCTCGAGCTGCTGCTCATCAAGCGCGCCGTGCACGACGCCGACCCCTGGTCCGGCCACATGGCGCTCCCCGGCGGCCGGCGCGAGCCCCGCGACGGCGACCTCCTCGACACCGCGCTCCGCGAGACCTGCGAGGAAACCGGGCTCTGCCTCGACGCCGCCGCGCGCATGGGCGCCCTCGACGAGGTCACCCCCAGCTCGCGACGCCTGCCGCCGCTCGTCATCGCGCCGTTCGTCGTCGCCGCCCGCCCCGAGGCCACCGCCCACGCCGACCCCAGCGAGGTCGAGGCGGCGATCTGGGTCCCGCTGCCGGCCCTCGCCGACGAGGCGGCGGCCGGCGAGCTCATCCTCCAGTTGGAAGGGGGACCGCGGAGATTCCCGACCTACAACTACGGGGAGTACGTCATCTGGGGGTTGACCCACCGGATCCTGCGGCAGTTCCTCCAGCTCGCCGACGACGTCGGCCTCACGCGCGCCTGAGCCGCCACGCCAGCCCCGGCTGGCGCTCACCCGCGCTGAACCCCGGATACTCGGCCGCCGACGGCTCCGCCTTCGCGCGCTCCCGCGACGCCAGCGCCCGCTCCGCCGCCGCGTCAACCTCCTCGATCACCCGCGCCTCGATCGCCTCGAGCCGGTCCCGCCCGATCCCTGTG
>JADGGV010000822.1 GCA_019689775.1 Gemmatimonadota bacterium | reverse complement strand
GACTTTCGGGAGCGGGCGCTGTCGGCGTCGCCCGACGACGCGGCGACCCTGATCTACACGTCGGGGACGACGGGCGAGCCGAAGGGCGTGATGCTGACGCACGACAACCTGTACTCGAACGTGGAGGCGACGGGGCGCGTCATCCACGTGGACGAGACGAATGTCGCGCTCAGCTTCCTGCCGCTGTCGCACGTGCTCCAGCGGATGGTGGACTACTATCTGTTCGCACACGGTGTGACGATCGCGTACCTGTCGAGCTTCGATCTGGTGGCGCAGGGGCTGGTGGAGGTGAAGCCGCAGATCGTGGTGTCGACGCCGCGGGTCTACGAGAAGTTCTACGAGCGCGTGCTGTCGGTCACTGGCGTGCGGCGGCGGCTGGTGCTGTGGGCGCGGCGGGTGGGTGACGCGTGGGCGACGGCGACGCTGGCGGGGCACGCGCCGACGTGGGCCGTGCGGGCGCAGTACGCGCTGGCCGACCGGCTGGTGTTCGCGAAGCTGCGCGAGCGGGTCGGCGGGAGGCTGAAGTTCTTCATCTCCGGCGGCGCGCCGTTGGCGCCGCAGATCGCGAAGTTCTTCTACGCGGCGCGGATCCTGATCCTGGAGGGGTACGGGCTGACGGAGACGTCGCCCGTGACGAACGTGAACACGCCGGAGGCCTTCCGGATTGGGACCGTGGGGAAGCCGGTGCCGGGGACGGAGATCCGGATCGCGGACGATGGCGAGATCCTGATCCGCGGGCCGCAGGTGATGAAGGGGTACTACAACCGGCCGGAGGCGACGCGGGAGGCGATCGACGCCGAGGGCTGGCTGCACACGGGGGACATCGGCGAGATCGACGCGGACGGGTTCCTGCGGATCACGGATCGGAAGAAGGAGATCATCGTGACGGCCGGCGGGAAGAACATCGCGCCGCAGCCGATCGAGAACCTGGCGAAGCAGAGCCGGTACGTGAGCGAGGCGGTCATGATCGGCGACCGGCGGCCGTACCCGGTGATGTTGTTGCTGCCGAACTTCCACGCGTTGGAGGCGTGGGCGCGGGAGGTGGGTCTCGGGGTGCGGG